>JANLSL010000299.1:0-3909 GCA_031362385.1 Alphaproteobacteria bacterium
TCACGATGCGGCTGGGTTGCGACTTTCGGTCGATTAGGGCGTTAAGGCAAGCGGGCGATGAAACCGACGGCTGTGGAATCAAGCTTTGAGGCGGCGTTCTGGTTTTATGAGCGCGCGCTGACTGATGTTGAGCACCTCCAGCCCCAAAAGCTGCAGCGCTTGCTGTTTCTGGCCCAGGCCTATTATGGCGTGGCCCATGATGGTGCCAAACTGATGCCGGGTGTTTTTGTGGCCGCACCTGAAGGCCCCCTCGAGCCCACGCTGTTTCGGGCGTTCTCACGCGGCAAACCGGCACTCGACCTGACACCCATCGACGAGCCTGCCCGCCATTTGATGGACTCTGTCTGGCGACAGTTCGGGGCCTTGTCGGCCGACAAGCTGACCAAGCTGGTGAAACGTCATCCGCCCTATATCGAAGCCTACGCCGCCGCCCCCATGACCGAGATCGAACTGCCGGTCATGGTGGCGTTTTACGGCGACCAAGGTTTGGTGCGCCGCAAAAGTGCCGAGCCCTCACCGTTTGAGAGCCAGACCAGCGGCGCTGAGCTGGATGCGCCGTCCCTCGAGCGTGTGCTGCGCCCCAAAGTCGCACTCAATCACGACGGCAAACCCGTCAACGTAAAAACCTGGTCGCCCAAACGGGTGGGGTAAGCTGCGCGTGATATTGCCTTAAACTGTATATTGTGGTCATATACAGCTATGCGTGATGTTCGCCGCATTGCTGGGTTTCAGTGGGATGAGGGCAATAGCCGCAAAATCACCAAAAAGCACAGTGTGACGCAGGCTGAAGCCGAGCAAGTATTCTTGAACCACCCTTTGCTGACGGTTGCCGATACCAAGCATAGCCAGACTGAACAGCGTTTTACCGCGCTCGGCCGCACCGATGATGGTCGATGTTTACACGTTACCTACACGCTGCGCGCTGATGGCACTTTAATTCGTGTGATCTCTGCCCGAGATGTGAATCGCAAAGAAAGAGCAGTTTATGAAGAAGCAATCTAAGCGTCTTAAACCAATTCCGAAATTTGCATCAGAAGCTGCTGAGCGCAAGTTTTGGGAAACCCATGATTCAACCCAGTACGTTGACTGGTCAAAGGCTGAGCGGGTGCAGTTTCCAAATTTAAAACCCTCAACCACGGCGATTTCGCTGCGGTTACCGATGGGCTTGCTGGATCGGATTAAACTGGCCGCCAACCGCCGCGATGTGCCCTACCAATCACTCATCAAAATGTGGCTGGCGGAGCGCGTGGGGTAGGGGGCTTACCGTGCCCACCCTTCCAAAAGACCTTGTCGCAAGCTATATACAAAGGTATATATTTGCGTTGTGAGGTCCGATGCGTGAACCGGTTTGGTTATCTGCGGCCAGGAAGCGATTTCAGAAAGAGTTTACGGCTCAAGCGCAAGTCGAGGTGGTCGACACGCTGGCTTATCTTTGCAAAGGCCATTGGCCAGAGGATGGCCGTGTGCGGTGGATGACCGAGATCGGCCCCCATGCGGCGCAACTCACTACGAAGGGCGATAAGGTCACATACCGAACTGTTGTCGTCGTGCGCGCACCGGATGGAAACTTTTATGTGATTGCAGCATTTAAGAAGAAATCAAAAACCGGCAAAGCAACACCCACGCAAGAACTTGAGACAATCCAAGCTCGCTATGACGGACTGGTACGAGAACTGAAAAGGACGGGGCATGAGCGTTAAAACTAAAAAAATCGGGGCCATGATTTTTGATCTGCCCTCAGGTAATTCGTATGCCGATGCGGGTTTACCGGAAGCGCAGTTTTTGAAAGCACGGTCTGATTTGGCGATCAGATTAGTGAGTGAAATTAAGCGGCGCAAACTCACCCAAGCCGCCACCGCCAAGGTGCTGGGCATTGCCCAGCCGCGCGTTTCGGAAATTATGAATGCGCGGTTGGCGAAGGTGTCGATTGAGGCCTTGATGCTGTACCTCAACAAACTTGGCTTCGATGTCGATATTACACCTAAACCGCGTCGCGCGCGGCATTCTGCATCGCGGCAATGTGGTCGTACCGGGGTGGCTGGCTTGCACCGCGCAGCGGCGTAAAATCTAATTCATTTGGCGAAAATGGTCCCTGAAAAACTCGAAGATTGGAATTACGCGCTGATTGAGCAGCTTTGCCAAGCGGGTCATGGCGAAAGCGACAGGCATGATTTTAAGCTGAGCCTACAAGACCCTAACGGGACAACAAAGCTTTGCTGTGCGTTTGCGAACACTTGGGGTGGCTTCATAATTTACGGCGTTAAGGATCAAAATCGTACGGGCTTTTCTATTGAGGGACTTGAAGCGAATAAGGAATTTGCGGGAGAGTTGCGATCAAAAATACGAGCCGAACCGCAGATTGAAGTGGTCGACCCTAAGATCATTCAAATTCCAAACTCAGCTAAAGTCTTGTACGTATTTCAAATCTCGAGAAGTACTCGGCGCCCACACCTGCCGTTGGAAGCAGATCAGCGCATGTTTTGGAAGCGTGTGAACTCAGCTTGTGAGCGGATGAGTCTTGAGGAGGTTCGGAATCAAATGCTCGCCTATGAAGAAAAAATTGAGAAACTTACACTTCTTGTGATCGACCTTCAGCATAAAGTGCAGACGCTCATTGACGAGTCTAAAGTAAAAGATGGTTCATATTTGAACGTGAGCTACGACTGCGCAACAATTAACCAGATCATTGTTGAGGCGTACTCACTAATCAAAGATGAGCCGCAGTTGATCGCAGCCCTTTATGGTTTGAAGAAGGTTTTTGAGGAGGCCGACTTAGATAAGCAATCCCTTTTGCAACTAATGTCTCTTAGCTATACTTCAGATACGAAGTTAAATGCTTCAAATAGTTACAAAAATCGCGTGTTAACCAGATTGCAAGATACGAAAGCCAAAGTAAAAATTGTAACCGATATTCTTGAGACAAAATTCAAAATCAAGAGTCCGTTTTATATTGAGGAGGAAATTGCTTCGCGATAGTCATTGTTATATTTCTAAGCTTTGAAATTAAATTAGTGTGAGATTTGCATATTTAAAAAGTCGTCCGTGAACAGCGCCTAAGCCGTTGGTGCTGAGTCGTGTTTGTCATTAGATGACGACACGCCATCTTCAATCGCCGACCCGAGGGTCCAGAGTCATTTTCGCGAACGTAACAAAAATATCCGGGGTAAGCCGCCACCAACGTTCGCGCCGAAGCTTTGAGATTTTTGGATCGCGCGGAGATGTTGATCTCGACACCAAGTTTGTTGAGATAACCCATCAAACTTTCGATCGATGCTTTCTTCAGCTTCCCGGCCATGATGTTCGACACATGTGGCTGGCTGACATCCAGAAGTTTTGCCACCTGGGTCTGGGTCAGTTTGCGGTTGGCGATGACCTGAAGCAACCGGATACTGAGGTCCGACCGCGCCTTCAACATATCGGCGTTGGGCAGGCCGAAGTGCGCATACATATTGCCGGGCATGGTCACAAACTCCATGCCGCCAATGGTTTTCTTTTTCATAGTCTTTGGCTTGGTCATTACTGGCTTGGTCATTATGAGTGTCCTCGCAGATGTCGCATCAGTGTGTCGTATCGCTGCTTGAGCGTATCAAGTTCCTCTTTTGGCGTGGCGATGCCGCTTTTTGATTTCTTTTTAAATGCACCGATCACCCACAATGCGCTATCAGGCGCTCTGACAATGGTAATGGTGCGAAAGGTCTGCTTATCGCCGCGCGTCGTGATTTGAACTGTCGAAGGCCCAATCTCAGTCATCCAACGTACGTCTAAGTCCTCGGGCCATAAATCGGCAGCCAGTTCGCTAATGGCATCAAGGACTTCGATTTGAACGCTTTCGGGAAACTCTTTCCGAAACCGCTTTTCCGCCGCTTTAAGCCACGTAATTTGTCGCATATCCAACATTATAACCAAGTG
>JANLSL010000309.1:0-3792 GCA_031362385.1 Alphaproteobacteria bacterium
CAACGAAGATGAGTTTGTAATCAGCCGGGTAGGTGCGCAGCACATCATACGTGGACAAGCGTTGGTCGTGGCGACGGCGGTTATCTTTCCAGATCGTCTCATAGACGCAGTTATGAAAATAGTAATACTCAAGGTGCTTGAACTCAGTGCGTGCCGCTGAGAATAATTCGGCGCAGACTTTGACGTGGTCATCCATTGAGCCGCCTGCATCAAGAAACAGCAGTACTTTGATGGCGTTGTGTTTCTCGGGGACCATTTGCAAATCAAGCCAGCCCGCTTGCTTGGCAGTGGCGTTAATGGTGCCATCAATATCGAGTTCGGTTGGCGCTCCTTCGCGGGCAAATTTGCGCAAGCGCCGCAGCGCCAACTTGATATTGCGCGTGCCGATTTCGACATCGCCATCAAGGTTGGCAAAGTCGCGCTTGTCCCACACTTTGACAGCGCGACGATGACGGCTTTGATCTTGACCGATGCGCACACCTTCAGGGTTGTAACCATGTGCCCCAAAAGGCGACGTGCCGCCGGTGCCGATCCATTTCGAGCCGCCTTGATGGCGGTCTTTCTGTTCGGCCAGCCTTTGTTTCAGCGTTTCCATCAATTTATCCCAGCCGCCGAGGGCTTGGATTTTGACTTTATCGGCATCAGACAACATCAGGTGCGACAGGGCCCTCAACCACTCTTCAGGAATAGTGGCCATGACAGCCTCGGTGCCCGCTTCGCTTTCGAGGCCTTTGAACACGGCAGCAAATACGCGGTCGAACCGATCCAGCAAGCGCTCGTCTTTCACCAGAACGGTCCGCGCCAGATAATAAAAATCCTCGACGTTGTAGGCTGCGACGTTGGCGGTGGTGGCCTCAACGAGCATCAGATATTCAGTCAGCGAAACTGGCAGACCCGCCTTTTGCATACCTTCGATCAGGTTGAGGAACATGACTTAGGTATTCCATTCAAAATAAGTGCTGCGATAAAAACTTTTTTATTGGTCGCATTTTCCACGCCAAGTGGAAGGCCACTTCTCGGGAAAATGCTCTTAGCGCCCTTCCCGCCGTGACAAAAACGCCAAGCGTTCGAGCAGGTGCACATCTTGTTCGTTCTTCACTAATGCGCCGTGCAGCGGTGGCAGCAGAGTTTTTAAATCCTTCGCCCGCAGGGCTTCGGCGGAAATGTCATCGGACATCAGCAATTTGATCCAATCAAGCAATTCAGATGTTGAGGGGCGCTTTTTGAGGCCCGGCACCTCGCGCAATTCAAAAAATGCACCCAGCGCATCGCACACCAGGTTCTTTTTCACATCCGGAAAATGGACCGCGACAATGCGTTCCATCGTCGCGCGGTCTGGGAAACGGATGTAATGGAAAAAACACCGGCGCAAAAAAGCATCGGGAAGCTCTTTCTCATTATTTGACGTGATCAAGACAACAGGCCGGTTGGCGGCTTTAATCGTTTGGCCGGTTTCGTAGACAAAGAACTCCATACGGTCGAGTTCAAGCAATAGATCGTTCGGGAATTCAATGTCAGCTTTGTCGATCTCGTCAATCAGCAGTACGCATTTTTGCGGTGCATTGGTGAACGCCTGCCACAGCTTGCCGGGCCTGATGTAATTGGCGATATCTTTGACCTTGGCATCGCCCAATTGGCCATCGCGCAGCCGCGCCACCGCATCATACTCGTACAAGCCATGCTGGGCTTTGGTCGTGGATTTGATGTGCCATGTGATCAACGGCAAATTCAGTGCGGCGGCAATTTCATGAGCGAGTACGGTCTTACCCGTACCGGGCTCACCTTTCACCAACAGCGGGCGCTGGAGCGTGATAGCGGCGTTGACTGCGACATTGAGGTCTTCAGTTGCAACATAAGACTCAGTACCCGAAAAACGCATGATCAGCCCTTGTCATCATTACAAGGCTAATCGTGTGCCGGGGCGCTGAAGGGGTCAAGCACCCAAAGAAAAACCGGCGCTGACGGGCGCCGGTTTTTTATCGTTTGAGCGATGAGCCCGCTGAGAAGGTATTAAGCAGCCTTCTTGGAGGGGGTTGCAACCTTCTGCACGTTGGCAGCGGCGGCGTTGATCGCGATCACGTTGGCTTTCATGCGCTCAGCAATCGGAGCAGCGGCGTCTTTGATCACCGTGGCCGACAGGTCGGCAACTTTGCGGCTTTCTTCGATCGCGGTTTCAAAACCTTCTTCGATGGTTTTGGTTTGCAACGCGACGACGTCGTTGACGTTCTTCAAGCTGGCGAACTTTTTGGTGAGTTCCATGCTGTCTTCGACTGACTTGGTGGCCAAGTCGGTGATGTGCTTGGTGAACTGTTCAAAACCTTTGGCGAACGTCGTGGTGCTTTTCACAAAAGCGTCGAAGTTGTTTTGGTTGAAGGCGATAATGTCTGCGTATGCTTTTTCCATGATCGTAGTCCTTTTGGGTTATCGGTTAATCGGGTTTTTAAAGTCTGGCGGCGTTTCCGCCGTTTTTAATCTGTGTTCTGCAAAGCAACATTCTTTGTTGCAGTGCACACAAAATAGGTGAACTCGCCCGGATCGTCAATAAAAATATTGCGCTGCAATATGAATTTTGTGCGCTGCACCCATGCAGGAATGCCGTGCCTTAAAGGTAAAGTATAATATTATCAATATGTTAAGCTGAGCGGCGGTGGATTTCCGCCTCAATTTCGGCCACAGCTTGGTCGGCATTACCGCCTTCGGGGCCCCCGGCTTGGGCCATATCTGGGCGGCCACCGCCCCCTTTGCCGCCCAAAACCGCCGCCCCGGCCTTCACCAGGTCCACAGCACTCAGTTTGGCTGTGAGGTCGTCGCTGACCGCCACGACCAAGGAAGCCTTGCCCTCAGCGACGCTGACCAGCGCCACCACGCCCGAACCCACCTGCTTTTTGATGTCCTCGGCCATGCCCTTCAGGTCTTTGGCAGGAATGTCTTGCAGCACGCGGCCAGCATAGCTCACACCGTTGATGGCTTTGGTTTGCGGACCAGCCGCAGCACCACCGCCACCCGTCACCATTTTACGGCGCAAGTCGGAGATTTCTTTTTCAAGCGCACGGCGCTCATCGATCAGTGACGCCACCCGCGTGGGCAAATCGGCGGGGGCAATTTTTAATACGGCTGCGGTGTCACGCACCACGCGGTCTTGCGCGGCCACCCAGGCCTCGGCGGCAGCACCCGTGACGGCTTCCACACGGCGCACACCTGCAGCCACCGCAGACTCGCCCACGACTTTGAACAAGCCAATATCACCCGTGCGACGTGCGTGTGTGCCACCGCACAATTCCACTGAATACGGAAATGCGTCTTGGTCAGACTGGGTGCCCATGGAGAGCACGCGCACTTCATCGCCATACTTTTCGCCAAACAGCGCCATGGCGCCTGCTTTAATAGCTGCTTCAGTATCCATCAGTCGGGTGGTGACTTCGATGTTGGCACGCACTTGCGCATTAACTTGGTCTTCGATGCTGCGGATATCTTCTGCCGAGATCGGCTTGTTATGGCTGATGTCGAAACGCAATTTATCATGCGAGACCAGCGAGCCTTTTTGCGTGACGTGCGTACCCAAGGTTTTGCGCAAGGCTGCATGCAATAAGTGTGTGGCCGAGTGTTGCCCACGAATGGCTGCGCGCCGCGCGCCATCGACATGAAACGCAGCCTCATCGCCCACCGCGACAACGCCCTTGGTGACGGTGCCGATATGCACAAACACGGCTTCGGCTTTTTTCTGCGTATCGGTGATGGTAATTTCGCACTTACTACCTGCGGTGACGATCACACCGGTATCGCCCACTTGCC
>JANLSL010000317.1:0-1646 GCA_031362385.1 Alphaproteobacteria bacterium
GCTTCAGGCCTGTGGCCAGTGCATCGACAAACGCGGTGGTTGGGGGAATCGTAAAGACAGTCGGCTTGCCTGACCGTTTGAGATTTTGCCAGCTTTGAATTTCGCCGTGGGTCGAAGAAGCGCTCATACGCGCGAGGATAACCCAGAGGCCGTCAGGCCCATATGTTTCAATTTGTCATCAGTGGCACCAATCGCTTGTGGTGTGCCGACATGAAACCACTCGCCGTCTTGAACCACCCCGGCCAAACGGCCAGCGCCCATGAGGCGTTGCCAGATGCGCCACACGGAAAAGGGTTCGGGTTTTTCACCAGCAAAAATTGTCGGCCGCAGCAGCTGTATCCCGGCATAGACCAACGGCGCTTGGGCGTGCGTGCCGCGCGGCGTGAGGCGCCCGTGAGGGGCAATAAAAAAATCGCCAGCACCGTCATACCCGTGCGTTTTGGCGGTGGGGTGGAGTAGCAACAGAGCGTCGACTGAATCGCTCCACGCCGCTTTCAAGCGCTCAACCGCTGATATGCTGCTGGCGACAGTAAATGCATCAGTATTAGCCACAAAAAAGGGCGCGTCGCCTAACAGCGGCAATGCTTTAACAATACCGCCACCGGTTTCGAGGAGTTGGTCGGTTTCATCAGAAATGACGATGCGCGGCGTTGTGCGTGTGGCAACATGCGCGCGGACCAATGCTGGCAGATGGTGGATGTTCACCACGGCCTTGGTAATCCCGCCGGTGGCAAAATCGTCCAGCACCCAATCTATCAAAGCTTTGCCGCCGACATGCACGAGGGGCTTAGGCAAGGTGTCGGTGATGGGGCGCATCCGTGTGCCAAGCCCTGCCGTCAGCAGCATGGCGGTTGTGATGGGCTGGCTCATAACCCTTTCACCATGCGTAATTCTTGCGGCAGATGAGCATCAAGCCAAGTCTTGAGGTCGGCTAATACGGGGTGTTTAAGGCATTGGTCCATATAGCGCCAAAGGCGCGGCATGTGTACAAGATAGTGCGGTTTATGATCGCGTATTTTAAGTCGCGCAAAAGTTCCGATGACTCGCACATGGCGCTGGGCGGCCATCACCGCCCACGAGGTCTCAAAAGTCTTAGCATCTAGTTCTTTAAATGATGCCAAGTAGCGCGCTTTCATGGCCGCCACCAAGGCTGGGTTAATATCACGCCTGGCATCTTCCAGTAGCGACATCAGATCGTAAGTAACCGGGCCTGACACCGCGTCTTGAAAATCCAAAATACCGCAGGCTTGCATGCCAGCTCGGTCAAACAGCCCGAGTAAGTTATCGACATGATAGTCGAACAGCACCAGCGATGTTGGTGCGGTCCAGGCATGGGGCAAAATGTCGCGCCAAATCTGCTCAAACGATTTGAGCGCGGCGTCGGGTAAGGCCGCAGCATCGACCAGCGGCCGATACCAAACATTGATGCGGTTAACTTCTTCGAGCAGCCGTTCCTGACCATATATTTTCACGCCCGTTGGAATAACCTTATCAGGCGGAATTGAATGCAGCGCACTGAGTGCATCTATCGCCAAAGCATAAAGAGTGTTCTCATCATGGCCACGTGCTAAAAGTTTGGTGTAGGTGTCATCGCCAAGGTCTTCGAGCAACAATAACCCCGCCTCATGATCTTCGGCCAGTATGGC
>JANLSL010000331.1:0-1643 GCA_031362385.1 Alphaproteobacteria bacterium
GCGCGCCCTTCGACAAAAAACTGGTGAGCCGCACATACGACGGCATTGCGATTAAGCCGCTTTATACCAAGGCCGACTGGAGTGCTGAGGCTGGTTTTCCCGGTGGCGCGCCATACACACGCGGGAGCTCTGCGTTGGGTACTTCACAAAGCGGCTGGGACATTCGCCAAGTTCATGGCCACCCCGACCCCGAGGTCGCCAATAAACATATTCTTGAAGACCTTGAGGGTGGAGCCACTTCAATTGTTTTAAAAATTGATCCGTCGGGCGAAAACGGCGTGGCGACACGTTCGCTGAAGGATTTCGAGATCGCACTCAAAGGCGTTTACCTCGACTTAGCGCCCATAGTGTTGGAACCCAGCGGACCTTCGGTGCCCTTGTCGGCCGTCTTCATGCACATGATGAATGCGCGCGGCCTGAAACGAGAGCAACTGCGCTGCAACTTAGGAACTGATCCGCTGGCCAGTTTTGCATCGGCGGGCAAATTGATCGTGCCGATGGATGTGGTGCTGGCGCGCATGGCCGACACAGCGGCTTATTGCGCCAAAACTTATCCGCACTTGCGCGCCATGAACGTGAAGTCAATCGTTTATCATTCTGCCGGAGCTGCAGACGCACAAGAGCTGGGCTGCGTGATGGCAACTGCCATTGAATACTTGCGCGCCATGACCAATGCAGGAATGGACATTGATGCAGCGTGTGGGCAAATGGCTTTTACGTTGGCAGCTGATGCTGACCTGTTTATGACGGTTGCAAAAATTCGGGCTGCACGAAAAATATGGGGCCGCATTGCCGAAGCTTGCGGCGCGTCGCCCGAAAAACGTGTTGCACCAATCACTGCATTGACCGCGCCGCGCATGCTGAGCAAGCGAGACCCGTGGGTGAATATACTGCGCGCGACGGTCGCGTGTTTTGGCGCTGGGATCGCCGGGGCAGACGCTGTTAGCGTGTTGCCGTTTGATTCAGCATTTGGGTATCCGAGTGAATTGGGGCGGCGCATTGCGCGCAACATGCAAATTGTGCTGCAAGAGGAAACCGGCGCAAACAAAGTGGTCGATGCTGCAGGTGGTGCCTATTTGTTCGAAACGCTGACAGATAAAGTCGCCGAAAGTGCGTGGGCCTTTATGCAGGAGATTGAGCGCAGCGGGGGCATGGCCAAAGCGCTGATGACGGGCTTCATTGCGCAAAAAATCGCCGCCGTTCAAAGCGAGCGCGCCAAGAACGTCGCGCGACGCAAAGATGCGCTCACAGGTGTCAGCGAGTTCCCCAATATTCACGAGCATGTCATCCCCGCAGAGACGCTCGATGTCGCTACAGCGTTAAAAAAACGCGATCAGGGCCTGGTTGGAAACGCGGGCACACTGCCGCAGCCCGCCGATGGCCCGTTGATGGCTGCGTTGGTGAAATCGGCCGATGAGAATGTGAACGTGCTGGCCATGGCCAAAGCATTAGCTGGCGCGCCAATTACCATGCCCCCCCTGCCCCGCATTCGTGTGGCGGAAGGTTTTGAGCAGTTGCGCGACCAAGCCGATGCGTTCAAAACTAAATTCGGAACCGCTCCTAAAATCTTCATCGCCAATATTGGCCGCGTGGCTGATTTCACAGCGCGCGCCAGTTATGCCAAAAACTTTTTTGAAGCAGGT
>JANLSL010000390.1:0-5563 GCA_031362385.1 Alphaproteobacteria bacterium
GATGGGCGCTTCTTTATCGAGAAGCAACTCGGCAAGGGCTTGGTCTTGCGCGCGTTCAATGGCAATGCGTTCCAAATCAGCAATTCCCGCTTGCGCACACTTTATGCTGGAAATCAGGCCTCCCGACAGGTGGTGAGCATCGAATCGCGTGTCGAGAAACCAATCCATTTCTATGGATTTAGGTTACGCGGAACCTTCTAAATAGCAGAGTTTTTGCATGGACAAACCTGATCAGTCGGGCCGAGAATGGCTGATACGAGATAAGGAATTCCCATGCACCGCAAGAATACTCCTGACATTGGCCGTCGATCCATTCTCACGCAGTCACTCATGGGGGCTGCTTCAATGGCAGTTCTGGCGCCTGCGGTTGCCGCAACGTCCCGGCGGCTCAAGCTCGACTTCACAAACCCGAAAGATTTGATTGTCGCCCAAATGAAGATGGACGGCGATCTGACGGAAAATAAAGAGGTGGTCAGTTATATGAAAGGTATCGTCTACGCTATTTTTGACGATGGAAAGAAACTCGAGCCCATGTTCTATGCCGGCTCCCTGGCTTTCTCGCGTTCGTTCAAGGTGGACGACACCACGTATAAGAATATGTCCAATTTCACGATCTGCTACATGGACCTGGCGACAGGCGAGGTGTTGGAGGAGTGGTACAATCCGTGGCTCGAGAAAAAGCTGAAGGTGGTGAACTACGCCTCGACCTTGCATACCATCATTAAGCCACTGCAGCCGATCAACGATCACACTAAGCTGCGCGTCGAGTGGCAGGTCGAGGGTAACGATGTTATCCGGTGGTCAGATGGGCAGATTAAAAAGAAGAACCCGATTACCCCTGACAAATGGCCTAAAGCTTCAGTGGGTGAGTACTACACCAAAAACCAAAGCGGCCAATGTGTGGCGCGCTTGGATGAATTAGAAAATCCAGATCTTTCATCGGTACAAACAGTGACGCTCGGTCAGCGCCACGGCCCGTGGTATCCATGGCAACAGATGGGCCAAGCTGCTGGGCGCACCTACCGGCGCGATGTGTCGCGCAAAGCTGCAAGTGTGTCCGATGTGCCGGGCGCTATTCCAAAATATGCTGCAAAACACTTCCCGAATTTCATGTCAGCGCCGAAAGAATGGACAGGCGTCTATATGGACCCAGAAACCTTGTGGGCTGAGACCATGCCACCGGAAGTTGGTTCACCAACACCACCCAAGAATCTATGATGCTCGCTCTACACTATGGAACGTTCACCGGTGGTGTAGTTTATTGTTTCAGATCGGCCTGAAGCTCTTCAACCAGGAGCCGAATATAAAAATCCCCGTTGGTTTGTTTGGCTGCGGCTTCCAAATACCCCAGCATTTCTTCCTTCGGAATATCAACGCCGCATCCTTTGAACGCGCCTATTTTGGTGTAATGCGGAATACCCACTTGCGCCGCCAGACGGTTTAGCTTGGCCGCTTCGCGCCACATGGTTATTGTTTTGCACGGGTCTTTTTTGTCGATGGTATCACCCGACAAATAAAGCCAGCCAATGACGAACAACGATTGCGGATACTTCGCATCAACCGCTTTCATACGGTAGGTCATGCCCTTTTCCCATTGGCCGCTATAGCCGTACAGCCGCCCCATTTGATAGTTCAGTCTGGGGTTTTCGGGGTCTTTCTTGAGTGCCTCCAAACATGCTGGAATCGCCGTGGCAAAATTCATCTCTTTCTTTTCTTTACCTGGTGCGACATGCCAGGGGTCTTCGCCATGTGAAGCTTGGCGGTCACATTCGGTCACCTCTTGTGACCAGGTCGGTTTTGGCATATCGGCGGCGTGGCTTAACGCAGGCGTCATCAAAGCTGCTGTGAGCGCTATTGCCAATGATTTGATCATCATGCTTCTCCTCATAAACAGGGTTCTAAGTGAAATGATACCAACAAAACTTACTCCCGTACCAAGGATATCAGCGAAATATCCCAGCTTAAATTGAGAAGCAGCCTGCATTGTGGTTGACGCCATTGTTCAAGAATCGCAATGTGAGGCATCTTTTTCAATTCCTTGAATTCATGGCTGACCTGCCAAAACCCGCAACTGATCGTGCAGAGCCGAGCGCGATTCTTGCCCGCCTTAATGCCCTGAGTAATGAGTTTGCAGAAACCCTCGGTGGGCGCGTGAGCGATGTTCGCCGTCTTTGGAATCCCGTGCTTAAAGCATCTTTGCACGAGCAGACCGAATCTCTGGGTCAAATCCATGAGATCGTCCATATGCTCGCTGGTGCAGGAAAGAGTTTTGGCTTCCCGCAGGTCAGTACAGCAGCGGCACCCTTAGATGGCCTATTCCGGTTGCTCTTGGAACAAAACCAAACCTTAAGCAAAGAAGAAATTGCGCAAATTGAAGTACTTGTTCAGGTGCTTGAGAAGTCGACTTACGCTCCGCGTGTGCCGATGTCATTCGAGGGATTGAAAGCGGGCGATGTGGCGGTTGCTACTGAGCAAGCTGGAATGCATCTTCTTATCGCAGGGACGGCCGAGGATCCTGAGACGGGCCAATTGCGTGATGCAATAATTAATTTTGGTTATGCATGCGATATAGCAAGCGACCTTACTGAAGTTCCGCGCGCCGTACTTCAGGGTGCACCAGCTGTTTTGTTTGCTGATATTTCTAGCCCTGAAGACTACCTAACATCAGTGCGCAAAGGGGGAACATTGTCGCAATTGCCATTGATCGCCGCCAGCGCACACACCGGCTTTGCCGACCGCCTTAAGGCTGTGCGTTTGGGGGCGTCTATGTTTGTGACCAGGCCCTATGATGTGCAAGACATCGTCAAGATGGTGACCTCGGTGGAAGAGGCCCATAGCCGCCGTTCATACCGTATCGTGATTGCCGAGGACGAGAAGAACTTAGCCCAGTTCTACCAAATGACCTTGGAACATGCTGGCATGGATGTGCGCATTGTGCGTGATCCAGCCAAACTTCTTGATACCATCTCTGGCTTTGATCCTGATCTGATTGTGATGGATGTGTATATGGCAGGGTGCACTGGCCTTGAGCTCGCCCAGATTGTGCGGCAGTTTCCAGCCTACACAACGGTGCCCATTTTATTTTTATCGACTGAATCGCGCCTCGACCTCCAACTTCAGGCGCGCCATTTTGGCGGCGATGATTTCCTAATGAAGCCATTGCAACCTGCGCAGTTGGTTTCTGCGGTGATGAGCCGGGCTAACCGCTACCGCGATCTCAAGAAGCTGACTGATCGCGATAGTTTAACCGGGTTGCTGAACCACACTAATATTTTGCGCGATTTAGAGCGTGAAATCAGCGTGGCCGCGCGCAGCCGAGCGCCGGTGGCATTTGCAATGGTCGACATTGACCACTTCAAGAAAGTTAATGACACCTATGGGCACGTGGTTGGCGATCAAGTCATCATCCGCGTGACACACTTGCTGCGCAATCGTTTGCGGCGTGTGGACTATGTTGGTCGGTATGGCGGTGAGGAATTCGCAGTTGTCATGCCCAATACAGATGCGGCTACTGCAAAAATTATTATGAATGGGTTGCGCGAGGCATCAAACGCTATCGAACACCAGTCAGGTGATATAAACTTTAAAGTCACTTTTAGTTGCGGGATTGCGACCTACCCACAATTTCGCACACCGCTGGAAGTGACCCAGGCTGCTGACGAAGCGTTGTACAAAGCCAAGCATGGTGGTCGTAACCAAGTCGTGATTGCACACGAGAGCTAAATCAGGCCATCGCGTTTTGCTAATCGCTCGACGTATGCTTTGAAGTGAGTAGGTTCCCGGCCCAACAGCCAGCGCATGACGTTGGCATTGCCCAAAAACCCGCTGTGATCGTAATGCCCATTCATCTTGCGCATGGTCTCAATACGCAAGTCGGTGGCCCCTGCGGCTTTGGCTTTTGCCGCCATTTCATCAAGCGGAATTTGCCGTGCGGTGATTTGCCGCTTCAGGACGGTGCTGATGATGGCTGCCATATCGTCTTGGCTGAGAGACTCAGGGCCCGCCAATTCATAAGTCGCATAAATATGCCCAGGCGTGAGGGCCGCCAGCGCACTAGCGTCGGCTAAGTCTACAAGATCAGCGACGTTGAATTTGACATGCGTATTAAAGGGCATGGCGTGAATGTTTGTGGCCAGCACGTCGCGCCAGATGGTCTCGAGGTGCTGCATGTACCGGATGGGCTGAATGATAGTGTAGGGGACGCCAGATTCGATGACCATTTCTTCGGTATCAAGCTTGCGCGCATGGTGCGGTACCTCACGGCGAAGCGGATGCATGACAGAGTAATAGACAAACCGTTTCACGTTGGCGGCCATGGCTGAGGTCACAAAATGCGTCGTGATCAGCTTTTCGTCTGGATGCATCGGCGGGCCAATATGCACAACCGCATCGCAGCCTGCCGTAGCAGCATTGATTGTTTCTGGCGCCAGCATATCGCCGATCGCAATACTGCTTGCACCTATTGCTTTCAGACCATCAGCTTGTTCTGGTTTGCGAATAAAAGCGCGCACGTGAGCCCCGCTTTTCACTAGCGCTGAAACAACTGCACGCCCCGTGCGGCCATTTGCGCCACTGACCAGCACCGTATCAGCCATATTAAATCACTCCTGGGGGCAGGCCGCAGCTCGCACGATCAAAACAATTTGGCTTAAGCAGATAAAGGCTTTTACGCCAGCCATCGACCGGCAAAGATGCCGCACCGAAAACTTCGAACGTCATATTGCGCATGGCGGGTTCCGCCAGTGCGGCGGCCATGACGCGTGCGACATCGGCGCGCGCAATTTGTCCAGGGCCTCCGACATCGCCCTGTTGAATCCGGATACCCTTAATGCCGCCCGGTTCGTCAAGCAACTGTGGCGGCCGAACAATGGTAAAGGCTAAGCCAGAGGCGCGCAGGTGGTCTTCCGCCTTCATTTTCCACAACAACAAACCATTGAAGAGTTTGTTGAAGGGATGCGACGCGATGGTGACGTTACACGAGCTTTCCAAGATGAAATGCCCAACGCCACCTGCTTTGGCTGCGTCGATGAGGTTGCGCACACCTTCAAAATCTACTTTCTCGGGGTTGTTGTCACCCTGTGGTTCACGCGCACCCACACAGCACATGATCACACCAGCGCCTTGGCAGGCAGCTGGCAAGGATGACGCATCACGCACATCGCCGTTGACCCATGCGATTTTTGGTCCGCCACTTTTTGCTGCTTTAACCGGATCGCGGGTGAGGCCGCGCACGCGGTAGCCCTCTTGAACCAGCGCTGCGGCGACCAGTTTGCCAGTCGCTCCACTTGCACCAGCCACTAACACAAGTGGTTTGGTCTCGGCGGCCGATACGCGCGTGGTTGCAAGCGCACTTGATAAAAGTGCGCTAACTGTGCGCCTTGAAATTTTGATGCTCATGTGTTGGCCCTCCTCGGGTTTGAGCATACGGGCTCTACCCGGGGCAGCAAGGCCGAAGAGGGGAAAAGAATAGGCCCCGGCCTAGACATTCTGGCTAAGTTCCCGGGGCCGTGGTCACCTCTTTATACCCAGCATCTGACGAATGACGGCGAGGTGACCGAAAGGG
>JANLSL010000441.1:0-6316 GCA_031362385.1 Alphaproteobacteria bacterium
TTGACGCGCAGTATCGGCCACCACGCCCGCGAGCATTGCCCCATCGCGCAAATGAACATGCCAGTCATCGGGCTGGCGAAGTATGAGTGTGGTGCTGGATGCGGCAGGTGACATACTATGGGCAACGCAGTGGTTGGGCAGAGCCACTGATAGCCCAAGCGCGCGTCATCTCCAATAGCACGCCTGGGCTGCCGCTATCACAACTAATCTAAAAATTTTCGCAAACTGGCACCAATTTCGGGGGCGGCGGTAAAATAGGCGCCCTCTTTCAGGTTGGGGAAATCAGCTAGGGTCGGCTTCTTGAACAGCACCTGGCTTTCAAGCGTGCTTTCGCGAATGCCGTCATTCAACGCCACCAACAGCACCGGCTGGGTCACCAGCGGTGCGCGGTCACGCAATTTGGCGGCCCAGGCAAATGCGGCATCGTGCCCGTATTCGCGTTTGGTGAGCGGGCGCAAGGAATCGGCAATCACATCGCCCCACGCAGCATCGCCAGCGGTTTGGGCCAGTTGGCTTTGCTTCAAGCGCGGCAATGAGGCCGCAAACCAGGCAAAGAATTCATCGGAATTATTATAACGCGCGAGGTTGGCGATGGCTTTCAGGCGGCGTTCTTCAGGCACCAGCCACACGCCCGCCAACACCGCACGACGAATCATTTTGGGCTCAGCAATGGCAAACTCAATCGCGGTAAAGGCGCCGGTGTGATAGCCCATCACATCGATGGGTTTGGTGGGGCCATAGCCTAAGTTCTTCAGGCCTTCACGCACTGCGCCCATGTAGTCTTCGATGGTGGGAATGGCGTTGGGGCCATCGGACCCACCGTAGCCAGGGGTGTCGACCGCAATCACCACACGGTCGCGCGCCATTTCAGGAATCAGATTGCCGAATTCTTTGGAGGTGTTGGCGGTTTGGTGGAACATCACCAACGGTGTTTTGGTTTTGGCTTTTGCATCAGCGGGGCTGCCCATTTGGTAGTGCAACTGGCCATAGCGATTATCAACATAACCGCGTTTGATGGTCACCCCGTTCTCCGCCGCCCAGGTGGTGCTGAACCCCGCAACCAAAATCGCCGCCGCACAAAGTGTGCTGTGAAGTTTCATGACCCCTGCCCCTCCCCGAGCGATAGACGTCTGAGGGCTATTCTGAGCCGCCGCGGTGGCCGTGACAACGGGGAATCACGCAAAAACAGCGGCTTAAGGCGGCTAGGAATATGGTACCGTATATGGTACCGTACTTTATGACTCGTGCTGCGAAACGATTGTCTGCAATGCGCAGGAATCCGCGCGCGGACTGGCTACTCAGTGATCTGATCGCAGTCGCCGCGCGGCATGATGTGATTGTACGCCACGATGGCGGCAGCCATGCCGTGTTTAGGCGCAGCGATGGTATAAGTTTAACAGTGCCGGCACGCAGACCGATTAAACCGATCTATATCAAACTGTTTGTCGCATTTATTGAGGCCGCTCATGGCAAAGAAGCAGAATAAGCCCGATCAATCTTATATTGTTCGCCCGCTGTCGCACGACGACGGCGGTGGGTTTTTGTGTGAGGTGTTGGATTTCCCCGGATGCTACGGCGACGGACCAACGCCCGAAGCGGCAATGAATGATGCACAAGATGCCGTTGTTGCCTGGAAAAAAGTGGCGGAAGAATTTGGCGATAAGGCGGGCACCAGCGGCCAATGGCGGCTGCGTGTCCCGCGCACACTTCACCGGCGCTTGCACGAACGCGCCAAGACCGAAGGTGTCAGCTTGAATACGCTCGCTGTATCACTCTTGTCGGAAGGACTCAGCGATCACCCACAAGCAGCCTATCGCGCGAGGCCATGCCCAAAGAAGAAGCAAGGCAGCACCAGGATAAGTTAACCTGCTGGCACTTCTTTGATTTCGCGCATGTCTTGCGGTTTGAGGGTGTTGGTCATCAGCGCTTTCTTGCGATAGAAGCGCAAAATGGACGCTGGCCCCATGCGGCTGCCACCCATGCCCGACAAATTGAACGAGGTTTTTTCTGCATCGCGCAAAATCGCGCCCGTCAACGTCGTGTCTTGCAACGAAATGCCGCCCGCGTCGATTTGCGAGCCCAGTTCATAGGCTTCTTCTTCACTGCCCGCGATCACAGCACCTGACAAGCCAAAGATTGTGTCATTGGCCATATTCACTGCGTCTTCTTTGGTTTTGTATTTCACCACGGGGATGACCGGGCCAAAAGTTTCGTCTTGCATCACCTTCATATCGTTGGTCACGCCGGTCACAACGGTGGGGCGCATATACAAGCCGCCACCGAGATTTTGGCTTTTACCGCCGGTGCGAATTTTCGCACCACGGCTGACCGCATCATCTAACTGCGCGTCAACAATGGCCGCCTGCTTGCCGAAGATGAACGGCCCAATGTGGCCCTTGTTGATGTCGGGATAATTCAAATCCACTTGCTCGGCCTTTTTCACGAGGCTGTCAACGAACGCATCGTGGATTTTTTCTTGCACATACACGCGCTCAATCGAAAAACAAATCTGCCCGGTGGCATAGACTGAACCACGCAGCACGGCATCGGTCGCGCGATCAATGTCGGCGTTTTCCGTCACAATCACCGGGTCTTTGCCACCCAATTCCAAAAACACCGGAATAAATCGCCGCGCGCAGGCTTCGGCCACTTTGCGGCCCGTCGCAACACTGCCCGTAAAGCAGACGATATCGACGTTATTGATCAGGTTCTGGCCGGTCTCGCCATCACCCACCACATAGGTCAGAACCTTTGCCAGTTCAGGCACCTTTTGAATCGTTTCCAGCAGCGGTTCAACAAAGCGCGGTGTAACTTCGCTGGGTTTAATGATGGCCGCACTGCCTGCCAACAACGCTGGTGTCGCGTCGATAGCAGAGAGCATCATCGGGAAGTTCCACGGGCTGATGACACCCAACAGTGGATAGGCCTTCAACTGCGAGCGATATTTGATGTGCGGCATGATGCTGGAATTTCCTTCCAGCATGGCTTTAGCGATAATCGCGGGCGCGTTATCGGCCCAGCCGCGAATGCTCCAAATGACGGCATCGGGGCTTTCTTTGGCAATACGGCCACGGCCCGTATCGGCAGCTTCAGCTTTGGAAATCGCAGCTTTGTTTTTCTCAATCTCATCGGCCCATTTGCGCATCACGGCAACACGATGCTCAATGGGTGCTGCGGCCCAGTCTTTTTGTGCAGCGCGCATGTTTTTGGTGGTGGTGGCCATCTCATCAGCCGTGGGCGGGGTGATGTGGTAATCCACCTCGCCGGTGCGGGGGTTACGAACGGGCAACGTGTTACGGCGAATGGCGTTCATGGGAGCAGGCTTTCAGCGTTGAAAAGCGTTACATGCGATGGGCACAACTTAGTGCCTCGCACCGGCAAGGCCAAGTCCTGGAAAACGGCCCCAGGCCTGGGCCATTCAGCTTATTCAGCGGGCATTTGGCTGGAGAGTTTCTCGTCAGTCTCGCGGATGCCAATGGTGCCGGGTTTGGTCGTGCGACCAATGCCAAATTTACGCAGTTTAAGTGTGGCATCGGTCCACAGGTGTGAATTCATCTGATAGGTCTCGCCGGGTTTGGGGCCGGGCAAATCCTCACGGAAGCGCCAATGGGTCACATCGCCGATCCCGCTGACTTTTTGCATGCGATTCAGCCACAAGGTTACGGTGCCATCCAGTAGCACTTGATCATCGGTATATGAAATGCCGACCCACTTGAAGGTTTGCTCGCCGCCCTTGGCCATATCATAGCGACGCGGCATCACCGCCATCGGCAAGGCGCCAGGCGTCAAATCCATCAGACAGTTCATGTCGCAAGGCGCATTATATGTGTCGATTTTAAGAGTACCGTCTTTTGAGGTCGTCTTTCGCACCAGCCGCACCGTTGTTCCTTCAGGGCCGCCTTCGCGGCGGATTTCCAATTTGCGCGTGACGCCCTTAACAGTGCTTTGTCCTTCGGCGCTAAGCGCGCGCCATGTGGCATCGTAATTCCATGTCCCCGTCGCTGTATAAGAATCATCATCGGCGGAAATAGTGCTGATGACGCTGAACCCGCCGTCGGGGCGCTTGAAGATGCTGAACTCTTCAGCACGTGAAAACCCTGGACGGCTGGCGACAACCAAAACACCTTCATCGATTTTGGTTTCCTTGCCTGGGTCTGGCGCTTCTTGCGCCACAGCACCACTGCACCACAAGGCGATCAGGCTCGCTGAGAAAAAACGGGCACGTAGGCTCATGGCATTATTTCCTTTGCATGGGCTGCATGGCCACGCCACCCGGCGGCGGCGTGATGTCGTCGATCTTTTGCATTTCCTCAACACTGGGTCGCCACAGCGCAGCTTTCACATTTTGCTCTAATTGTTCTGGTCTGGTGGCACCGGCAATGACACTCGCAACATAAGGCTTCGATAATAACCACCCCATCGCCATGTCCAACATCGAGTGGCCGTAATGAGCGCACAGCGTTTGTAGCTTTTCGACCTTGGCAAATTTTTCATCGCTGAAAAACCGATTGGCGATGGGGCCACGGCTGGCCCAGGCCGCATAGCGTGTGCCGTCGGCGGGTTTTTCACCGTGTTTATATTTGCCGGTCAACAATCCACTTTCCAACGGGAAAAATGGCAGAATGCTCACCCCATGGGCAGCACACGACGGCACCAACTCGGATTCAATTTCACGACTCAGCAGACTGTAGCGGTTTTGCGCCGAAATAAATGGCGACAAGTTCAAGGCCTTCGCCGTCCAGGCTGCGTCAGCGGTTTCCCACCCACTAAAATTCGAATGCCCGATGTAACGCACCTTGCCTTGGTGAACTAAATCATCGAGTGCGCGCATGGTTTCATCTAATGGCGTCACGGGGTCGGGGGTGTGGATTTGATAAAGGTCGATGTATTCAGTCCCAAGCCTGCGCAAGCTCGCTTCAACCGCGCTCATAATATAGCGGCGCGAACCACCACCACTCAGCATCCCCTGCCCCATCGCGTTACCAAACTTGGTGGCAATTATAATGTCTTTGCGCCGCAGACCCAGCGCTTTGCCTAAAAATTCCTCAGACTTGCCTTGCTCGCCGTAAACATCGGCGGTGTCAAATAGTGTGATGCCAAGCTCGATGGCTTTATCGACCACAATTTTGGTTTTCTCAGCGTCGATCAGCATACCGAAATTATTACAGCCAATGCCGACGGCTGAAACTTTCAAGCCTGAGCGGCCCAGTTGGCGATATTCCATCACGCGCTCCTGTCTAAAACGAACTTCGCTTTACACGCTACCATTACATCACAGCAGCAAGACTACTCCAGATCAGTTTTAAGTCGAATAAGTTTGCCATAATGAGGGTACTGCTTAAGGACTCGATTGCAAGTGATCGAGGTGCGGTCAACATCCAGAGAATCAGACTTAAACAATCGTGACACCTCAATTTCAGTCGCCCTTCTCACACAAACTAGTTGAGTACTGGCACTCCCTCTGCGTGGGAAAAGCCATTCCGACGACTGAGCGCTTTTTAGACCATGTGCCCGCGGTCATCTCGCCCTACCTCATTCTGTTTGAAAGTAACAATGACGAACTTATTGTTCGATTTGCAGGAACTAAACTGGTCGAGCGCTGGGCAGAGGACCTAACTGGCAAAAATTGGTTGGCGGCCAACTTACATCTCAAGGCGTCGGGCATTCTTTCGAATTTCAGGTCTATGATTCGCCATCCGTGCGGTGGCCATGCGAGGGGCAGTTTCGTCAGCAGTGTTGGACGGCATCTGAGCATTGAAACTGTCAGCGCACCCCTGGAAGTGCGTTTGGGTCGTGCGCCACGCATTATTTCAGGATCATTCGCGCTTGAGACTTTGGGAACTGACGAGCGCTCACGCGGCTGGATGCCCCCCCAGCAGCTCGACTGGATCGACCTGGGGCACGGTATACCCGACCACCCCCCGGCAGCGGCTGTTTAGAGACGTTGACCGCACCCAACTCCCCGGAAAGAATAGTCGCCTGAGTTCTGGGGGGATTTTATGAAGACTTCTCACTTTTCACTATTGGTGATGCTGTTCGCATTTCCTGTGCGAGCTGAAAACAGTTCGTACATGCTTCTGCAAGATCGTTACGGCGAGATGTGTACCATGTGCGTGGCAACCCTGACCTGTACGGCTCCAGAGGGGAACGCCAAAACAGTTTATGCCTTCCAGAAAAAGGGTTTTCTGGGGCAAATGATGACCGTGCTCGATTACGTGCCAGGCTTAGGTCGCGGGGTGTGGGAGAAACGTGACGTGCGTATTGTTGAGACTAATCCGGAAGGCAAAACTTCCGCGCGTACCGAAATTGCCCGTCT
>JANLSL010000442.1:0-2455 GCA_031362385.1 Alphaproteobacteria bacterium
ACTTTATCTGCCATACCTTGGACGCGGCCATACGCTGTGCCGTGCCAGTAGTAGGTTACTTGTTTGCCGTCTTTCAACGAGCATTGGAATTTACGGTTAACTTTCGCCACACCTTCGGCAGTGTTGAGGTCAAGTTTCTCAGCGCTTGCTGCGACCGAAAATCCGGTGAGTGCGACAATTGCAACGCCGGCTTTCAAAATATTCTTAAGCATATCAATCCCTCCTAAATTGCGTGATCGAGTTTGATCACCACCTTACCGCGATTGCGCCCTGCCATGAGGTACGCCACCGCCTCTGGCACGGCTTCTAGCCCGGTGAAGGGGGTCGGGTCCACAAGAACCGTCAACGCACCATTGTAATACGAGGCCAGCAAACGCTCGGCCGCATCGGGCCAGAATTCCTGGAAATGAGGGTTAATGAATCCCCGAATTGAGGCTGATTTGAAATACAGTTTTGTCCAAGGCCGCGCGGACGTCACCATCTGCAATGGTTTTCCAACCTCAGATGTGTAACCGCTGATGATGATGCGGCCACGAATAGCCAAATTATCAACAAGAGCATCAAAAATGCGCCCCCCAACCGAGTCGTAGGCAATATCTATCCCTTGCGGATATTCAGTTTTCAAAACCTGATCCACATCTTCGGTGTTGTAATTTATGGCCCGATCGCAGCCCAAGGTGCGGATCAACGCGCATTTGTCGTCGCTGCCCGCCAGGCCAATCACATGATTGCCCGCTTGTTTGGCTAATTGCACAACGATGTGGCCCAGTCCGCCCGCAGCTGCTGAGACGGCAATCATTTGTCCTGATTTCATTTCGCCTACGCGTTCCAGCCCCACCATGCCTGACACGCCGGTGGGAATGAGCGTGAGAATTTCAGGGCTGGGCTCGCGGATCGGGTAAAGTCGTTTTGATTCGGCGATTTGGTAGTCACGATAGCCGCTGCCCACTTTCCAGGTTGCAACCGCGTCGCCCTCTTTGACGTTTTTGACGCCGCGCCCCAGTGCTACAACGCGTCCGACAACTTCGATGCCAAGATCGGTTGGCACCTCGAATGTGATGTACGACACAGCGTTGCGCATCATATTAAAGTCATAAACGCCGTTCACACCGGCATAGATGTTCTTCACCACAACTTCATTTTCGCCGGGGTCTTGCCATGCTGTTTCAACAATTTTAGTGCAGGCGCGGAAGTCTTCGCCAAATTGGGTGAGAATAAATTTGCGATAGGTTTTAGGAAACATCTGCTTACACGTCGTCGGGTTCGTTGCTGCTGATTTTATAGCGATACGTCAGAAGGGATACAGCTAACAAGCCACACCCTGAAATCGTAAACGTGGTGGTTAAATTAGTCGTATGCGCAAGTTGACCCCACAGCACACCCGCCACTGCCATTCCAGATGTGAAGCTCATCATGCTCATGCTAATGCCGCGCCCACGCACCCAGCCCGGCAATAGCATCTGTGAGGCGATTTGGAAGGACATCATCGAAATCATCCAAGCACCCCCAAATAAGAACAGCACTACTGCAAATACAGCGTAAGAATGAATCCAGCCCATCACGATCAAGCAGGCACCAATGATGATGCTTGCCCCTAGCACGATCTGGTCGCGGTTGAATCGCGGTTGGATCAGGGGCACAAGAAGTAAGGCCGTTACCAGCGCGCCGATGCCAACAAAGCCCACGAGCTGGCCGTAAGAGCTGGCCGTCACGCCCAGCTCTTGGCGTGCCAAAGATGGCAACAGCGACATCACAGTGCTGGCAAAGACGAAATAGAAAAATCCCCTGATCAACACAGCCTGAAAACGTTTTGCACGCCTGGCGTACATCAGGCCGCTGACCAGAGTAGCATAAAAACTCTGTCGTGCTGTTTGGCGCAATTGCGCGCGCGGGATAAACAGTGCGACCACCACCAGGAACACGGCATACGACAGCGCATTGACAAAAAAGGCCGCCGCCACGCCAGCAGCTGCGACTAATAATCCAGCGAGTGCTGGTCCAATGCCACGCGAAATGTTCATTGAAATTGAATTGAGCGTCACTGCGCTGATCACTTTATTGCGCGGGACAAGTTCTTGCAAAGTTGCTGACATCGCTGGAATTTGGCAGGCCCCGCCAATCCCGACCGCGAAAATGAATCCGAGCAAGACCCAAGGTGTTACCAGGCCAGCTACCGTCAGCGTGGCAAGCGTGGCCGTGACCAACGTTTGCCACGCCATCACAATCATCAAGAATCGGCGACGATCAAACATGTCCGACAGCGCGCCTGCAATCAACGCCAACACCAGCCCCGGCAGCGCCTGTGCAGTCTGAACCAGCCCCACCATAACCGGCGACGATGTCAGGTCGGTCATCAACCAGGCTGCGCCCAAATTCTGCATCCACGAGCCAACCAATGACACCAAACCCGCCAGCCAGATGGCGCGGAAGGTTTTGTGGTCCCGCAATACTTGCC
>JANLSL010000463.1:0-1942 GCA_031362385.1 Alphaproteobacteria bacterium
TCTTTATTCGGCCGCTTTTGCGAGCTTCTCGTCGTATTTTTGTCCCGCCGCCATAATGTCGTTCAGCCCAAGAATAGCGTTGACCTGGGCGAAATCAAACATCCGCTCACGCATGGCCGTCGTCGATCCGTCTCTTTGTAATATATTCAGATACGCGCTGGCAGCGTGGGCGATCACACGCACCATGGCACCAGGGTAAATCACCAGCTTGAACCCTAACGCGCCCAACTCTGCTGATGTTTTCAGTGGCGTCTTGCCGCCCTCGACCATATTGGCCAACAGCGGAATTTTGCCCGCAAATGTTTTGCCCAGTCGTTCCATTTGCTCGGTGGTTTGCGGTGCTTCAATGAACAACACATCAGCACCTGCATTCATGTAGGCGTGCGCACGGTCCAACGCTTTGTCAAAACCTTCGACGGCAATGGCATCGGTTCGCCCGACAATGACAGTGTTTGCGTCGTGCCGTGCATCGACAGCTGCTTTTATTTTGCCAACCATCTCGGCTGCTGAAATTAACGTTTTTCCAGCCAAATGCCCGCAGCGTTTGGGATAGGTCTGGTCTTCCAACTGAATGCCAGACGCCCCCATGCGTTCGAGCAGTTGCACGGTACGTTGCGTGTTCAGCGCATTGCCAAAGCCGGTGTCAGCATCGACGATAAACGGAATCGAAATGCGTTCGCGAATGTGGCCGACCACCTGTGCGACTTCGCTCAATGTCGTCAGGCCAATGTCGGGCTGCCCAATGCGTGTGTACGAAATACTGGCACCGCCCAGATAGGCACACTCGAATTTGTGCTGTTCGATCAGCAGTGCTGTGAAGGCATCGTACATGCCGGGCGCCACGATAACGCCAGGCCCCGCCAGCAGATCGCGTAGTGCTTTTGCATGGCTCATGCCGCTTTTCCCTTTGCAAGGCGCTTTTTCAGGTGCGGCATCAGTCCGCCGTCGGTGATCATTTCCATGAGGTGCGCAGGAATCGGATCGACCGAATAACTTTTCCCTGACGTGAGGTTTTCAACTTTACCCGAGACCGCATCAACCGAAAGCCGATCGCCCGCATTGACCTCTTTATAGTTTGGGAAAAAAAGGCAGGGCACACCGAAGTTCAGTGCATTGCGATAAAAAATGCGCGCGAAACTGTCAGCCAGTACCGCACCTACTTTTAGAAGCTGTAAACTTAACGCAGCCTGCTCGCGCGCACTGCCAACACCAAAATTATGCCCCGCCACCATGATGTCACCGGGTTGAACAGATTTTGCGAATAATGGGTCGACGGACTCCAAACAATGAGTCGCCATGATCTCGTTGGCCGCTTTCAAGTAAAGTCCGGGCGCTAATAGATCGGAATTGATTTCATCACCAAAGCGCCAAACCTTGCCCACAATGGCGCTCATGACAGGAACTCGCGCGGGTCGGCAATATGCCCAGCCGCCGCTGCTGCTGCGACCGTATAGGGCGAGCCCAAATATACCGATGCTTGGTTCGATCCCATACGCCCTTTGAAATTGCGGTTGGTGGACGAGATGCAGACCTCGCCTTCACTCAGCACACCTGCGCCAAGTGCTGCACAGGCACCGCAGCCTGACGCTAACATCGTTGCACCAGCATCGGTCAGAATACCCAGTGTGCCGTCGGCGGCCGCATCGGCATAAACTTTTTGTGACGAGGGTGCCACGAGTAAGCGCACAGTACTGGCAATCTTGCGGCCCTTCAGCACCTCAGCGGCCATGCGTAAGTCCGACAGCTTCGCGCCCACGCAGGCACCGATATAAGCCTGATCGATTTTGATCTTGGCATAATCACCCACGGGCCCGCTGTTGGAGGGCGCATGCGGAGCGGCGCTTTGCGGGTGCAACGCTGTGGCATTGAAGGCGTGCTTTGAAATGTATGAGGCATTATCATCACTGCGCCACGTCAGCGCGCCGCTTTCGGGCTGCTTACC
>JANLSL010000489.1:0-3038 GCA_031362385.1 Alphaproteobacteria bacterium
CTGGCGCGACTGCCTGAGAAATTATCGCCGATGGAATGGTTTTCACGCTTTGCGCGCGGCGTTGAATTCCTCATTCGGCTCAAGATAGGTCTTGTAGGTAAATCATAAACAGGTGTACCCGATGGCCGCCTACATCAACGAGTTTACCTATCGGTTTGTGCTCAAGCCTGCGACCACGGCATTGGTAGTGGTCGACATGCAAAAAGCGACCGGCAGTTTGCACCATGGCTTGGCCAAGATGCTGCGTGCCCAAGGCCGGCTTGATGAATCGAAATACCGATTTGATCGCATTTTAAATACCATCATTCCCAACACACAGAAATTGTTGGCTGCGTTTCGTGCGCTGGGTGCGCCGGTGATTTTTATTACCTACGGAGCCGAGACCCCCGATGCGTCGGATGTGGCGCGGCATATTCGCGCAATTGTAAAAGCCACCAACAATATCGCCGGCCAACCAGAGCACGACATTGTTGATGCGCTCAAGCCGCTGCCCACCGAACCTGTTTTGAATAAAACAACCATCGGCGCGTTTGGATCGACCGGACTTGATAGCCGTTTGAAAGCGATGGGAGTGACAGAAGTGGTTGTGGTTGGCGTGTCGACCAACAACTGTGCGGGCATGACGGCGATGGAAGCCGCCGACAAAGGGTATGGCGCGGTGCTGGTTTCTGATGCCACCGGCACCTGTTCTGACCGCATGCAATTAGCCTTCGAAGAAATGTTTGTACGGCTGTGGGGCCGGGTGTTATCGACGGATGAAACGATTGTGGAATTGCACGCCCAACAGACGGCGCAAGCGGCGCAGTAAAAAGTTGAGCAGTAAGATTTAGACTCAGGGAACCCGCCTACCACGGCGCGATGAGCGAGAGTGTCTCGTTTCGGTTTTTGCGGTAAATGCTGAAATCGCGGTCTAGCGTCCAGATGCAGCACTCGCCGCGTTGCATCTCGGCCATGCGGACCAGGCATGCATCGGCAAATGACATCGGCCGATTGCGATAGCGCTGCATCAACTGACGCAGATTTTTGTGCTCATTTTGGATACTGAAGTCCACCCGCACGAAGCCAGCTTCGAACAGTGCGAAAAAGGCGTCCGGGTCGTGTCCGTCACGCTTGAGCAAAAATAGCGCCTCGGACACAACGGCTTCGCAGGTCAATACAGTTGCGGGCGCATCTTTGATGCACGTCGCCGCCCATGGGTGAAAGCTGTCGCCGCCGATTAAGACGGCGACGAGGGGGCCGGTGTCGGCCAGCCAAACACTCACTGGCCGTAGCCGTCCATGTGTTTCGGATTGCTTGACAAGTCTTTTGACTTCGCCCGAAGCTTGCCAATCAAGTGCTTGATCACGTCGTAACCTGTCTTCTCCGGCGATGGCTCAGGTGTTACGCCGTAGGCCTGCAATGCCCGTCTCACAAGACTGCCTTGTGAAATGCCTTCCTCGCGGGCGCGGCGGCGCAAGGCTTGGCTTTCAAGCTTAGACATCCGAAGGGAAAGCGTCTGATCGTTCATGAGGCGAATGTACTACAAAATACACAAAAAGCAATACATCGCGACTCGCGCTAGCGCAGCCCCATCCCTATTTTTGGCTGGTTTAAGCCGTTTTTCAGGGGTTGCTCGCCCGCGCAAAGGGGGCCATGTTTCGACCACCCTTGAGACAAGGACACTGCCATGTCACCCCGCGACGACGATCTGTCCGATGACCACCTGATTCTTGATTCGATTTCTAAGTGGCTCGCGCGCGACGTAGAACCCCATGCCATGCGCATGGAACACGCGGATGAATACCCCGTTCAAATGGTCGAGCAGATGAAAGCGTTGGGCCTGTTCGGCGCGATGATCAGCACGGAATGGGGCGGGTTGGGGTTGTCGGCCAGCACCTATGCTAAAATTGTGACGATGATTTCCGAAACCTGGATGTCGCTGACCGGTATTTTTAATTCGCACTTGATGCTGGCCAAGTGCATCGAGAAATTTGGAACTGACGACCAAAAGAAAGAATATTTGCCCAAACTCGTCACCGGCGAGTTGCGCGCGGGCACAGCACTCACAGAACCTGATGCCGGAACGGACTTGCAAGGTATTCGCACGCGGGCCGCGCGAAAAGGTGATCACTATATCGTCAACGGTTCCAAAACGTGGATTACGAATGGGCAGCACGGCCATGTGTTTGGGCTGTTAGTCAAAACCGATCCTGCTGCTGAACCGGCGCGCAAAGGCATGAGCATGCTGATCGCCGAGAAGGGCCAAGGATTCACAGTCTCGCGCAAGCTGGAAAAGTTAGGCTACCACGGTATCGATTCAGCTGAACTGGTGTTTGAGGATTATAAAGTCCCTGCCGAAAACTTGATTGGCGGCAAAGAAGGCCAGGGTTTTTATCACGCTGTGGGCGGCCTTGAGTTGGGGCGCATTAATGTGGCCGCGCGTGGGGTTGGTATTGCAAACCGCGCGTTAAAAGAGTCGGTGAAATACAGCCAGCAGCGCAAAACCTTCGGCAAATTCATCCATCAGCACCAAGCCATACAACTCAAACTCGCTGACATGGCGACCAAGTGCGAAGCCGCACGGTTGTTGGTTGAAAGTGCCGCCAAGGCCTACGACGAGGGCCGCCGCTGCGACATGGAAGCGGGCATGGCGAAATACTACGCCTCGGAAGCCGCAGTGGAAAATTCGCTCGAAGCCATGCGCATTCATGGTGGCTATGGTTACTCAAAAGAATTCGTGGTCGAGCGTTTGTACCGCGATGCGCCGCTGATGACGATTGGCGAAGGCACCAACGAAATGCAACGCATTATCATCGCGCGCCAACTGATCGAGCGGAATCCGATTTGATTCTTTCTCTACTGTCATACCCCGCGAAGGCGGGGTATCCAGGGTGGCTGCCGTATAAAATTCGTCCTAGGGTAGTGCAGGTTCGAAAAGTACTGTAGTGTGAGGAAATAATATAAATAAATAAAATTTCTAGGGATGTGACCGTGGGGGAAAAACGAGCAAGGAACGCGCGGCCAGCTTTAAAGAAACGTTCGGAGCACAAGCTCAAAAA
>JANLSL010000521.1:0-4186 GCA_031362385.1 Alphaproteobacteria bacterium
GAAGCCTTGGCCGATAAACTGGGCGCTGGCGTTGGCGCTTCGCGCGCGGCGGTCGATGCAGGCTTTGTGCCCAACGACTATCAAGTCGGCCAAACTGGCAAAATTGTCGCCCCTGAACTTTATATCGCGGTTGGCATTTCAGGGGCCATTCAACACCTTGCTGGTATGAAGGACTCCAAAGTCATTGTTGCCATCAACAAAGATCCAGAGGCCCCCATTTTCCAAGTCGCTGATTACGGCGTCGTCGGCGACCTTTTTCAACTTGTCCCTGAAATGACCAAGGGTTTGGGCTAAAAGCTCAACGCGGCATTTAAGACAGAACGTCATCAACCAAGGATTTATTTTATCATGAACGATACCGCAGGCCGCGCCGCCATGACCGCGTCTTCCAAACAGTCCAAAACACCCGTCGACATCAAGAACGTCGGCATCGTTGGTGCGGGACAAATGGGCTCAGGGATCGCCCATGTCGCCGCTATGGCTGGCTTTGAAGTAGCTCTCTGCGATATCAGCGAAGACCAACTCAAACGTGCTGTTGCGAACATTGATAAGAATCTGACCCGTCAGGTCAGCAAAGGCGCGGTGACTGAGGCCGATAAAGTCGCAGCCCTCGCACGCATCAAAACCTCGTCGAGCATGGACATCATGAGAGACCGCGACCTGGTGATTGAGGCGGCCACCGAAGACGAAGAAACCAAAAAGAAAATTTTTAAAACGATCTGCCCGGTTCTTAAGCCCGAAGCCATTCTGTGCAGCAACACCTCGTCGATCTCCATCACCCGCCTGGGTGCGGTCAGCGACCGCCCTGAGCGTTTTATGGGCCTGCACTTTATGAATCCTGTGCCGGTGATGAAATTGGTGGAACTGATCCGCGGCATTGCAACCGAAGAAGCCACGTTCTCTGGTGTGCGCGAATTCGCCGTTAAGCTTGGCAAGCAGACCGTCTCATCCGAAGATTTTCCGGCCTTCATCGTCAATCGCGTTTTGATTCCTATGATCAACGAAGCGATTTACACACTCTACGAAGGTGTTGGCTCAGTGAAGGCCATCGATACCGCATTGAAGCTGGGTGCTAATCACCCGATGGGCCCGCTTGAACTGGCCGACTTCATTGGCCTTGATACATGCTTGGCCATTATGAGCGTGCTGCACGACGGCTTGGCCGACAGCAAATATCGCCCCTGCCCGCTGCTGGTGAAGTATGTCGAAGCGGGCTGGCTGGGCCGTAAGTCCGGTAAGGGATTTTACGACTACAGCGGCCCCGAGCCCGTCCCCACCCGTTAAATCTTTATTTCTTGGTTATCTCGATCGCGCGTGACAGGGCCTGAACCGCATCGGGCCCTGTCCAATCGGTGATGCCTTCTAATCGGCCAATTTCTTGTCCTGCCGCATCTAAGATCAGCGTCGTGGGCAATCCACGAATGGCGGCATCCTTGGCAAAGCGCGACTTGGGCTCGACATAGAGCGCCACATTCTTCCAGCCATTTTTTTCGAAAAACGGCTGGGCGACCTTCACCCCTTCGCGGTCTTGTGAAATCGCCAACACTTGGAACAACGGCCCGCCGAGTTTGGCCTGAAGGGCATCCAGGGTGGGCATTTCTTTCACGCACGGCGCGCACCACGTGGCCCAAAAGTTCACCACCAACACCTTGCCCTTAAGCTCAGCCAGGGTGGTGTCCGTCCCTTTGGCATCTTGCATAACGGTCGCAAGCGGCCCGGGGATGGGTTTTTCATGCCAGACAATGGCCTCATCTGCGGCTGTCGCCGCATTGGCGGGTGCAACCAGAACGGCCGTGGGCGTTTGAGACATGGGTTTGCTTGCCAGCACGGTCAAGGCGGTGATAATCACCCCGGCAAGCATAGTTGCGACGATGATCAGGCTTATCAACGAGCGTGGCTGGGTCATACGTTCTCCATGGTCAACGCGATGTACGGCGAAGGTAGCACATGACAAGCAAGATGTGGGGCGGTCGTTTTAGCGCTGGCCCGTCGGCTGTCATGGCCGAAATAAACATCTCTTTGCCTTTCGACAAGCGCATGGCGGCACAAGACGTGCGCGGCAGCATCGCCCATGCTGAGATGTTGGTCGCGCGCGGCATCATTTCAAGCGCTGACGGAAAATCTATTCTTGAAGGACTTAATAAGGTCGCAGCAGAACTTGCCAGCGGCCAGTTCCCATTCAAGACCGCGCTGGAGGACATTCATATGAATGTCGAAGACCGCCTGAAGGAATTGGTTGGTCCGGCGGCGGGGCGCCTGCACACTGCGCGCTCACGCAATGACCAAGTCGCGACTGATTTTCGCCTGTGGACGCGTGACCAGATCGACAAGCTCGATGCCAGCCTCAAGACCATGCAAAGCGTGTTGATCGACAAGGCTGAAAAGCACAGCGCCGCCATCATGCCAGGATTTACCCATTTGCAAGTGGGACAACCTGTTACGTTTGGTCATCATCTGCTGGCCTATGTCGAGATGCTGGGCCGCGACCGCGGCAGGCTTGCTGATGCGCGTAAACGGTTGAATGAGTCACCACTTGGAGCTGGCGCATTGGGTGGAACGTCGTTTCCTATCGACCGGGCCATGACCGCCAAGTCCTTGGGCTTTGATCGCGCCATGGGCAATTCCATGGATGCCGTGGCTGACCGTGACTTCGCGCTGGAGTTTATGGCAGCGGCCAGCATTCTGTCGGTGCATCTGTCGCGGCTGGCTGAAGAACTAGTCATTTGGTTTAGCCCGCAGTTTGGATTTATTGCGTTCTCTGATGCTTTTACCACTGGCAGCTCAATGATGCCGCAAAAGCGCAATCCTGATGCCGCTGAGTTGGTGCGCGCCAAAGCAGGCCGGGTGATTGGTGCGCTGATCGGCTTATTGACCGTGATGAAGGGCCTGCCCATGACCTATTCCAAGGACATGCAGGAAGACAAAGAAGCGGTGTTCGGCGTTGCTGACACGCTTGAACTCTGCATCGCGGCGGCGACTGGAATGATTGCCGACCTTGAGCCCAACGCCGAACGCATGAAAGAAAGTGCGCGCAGCGGTTATTCTACTGCGACAGACTTGGCCGATTGGGTCACACAAAAACTCAACATTCCGTTCCGTGACGCCCATCACATTACTGGCCGCGCGGTTAAGTTGGCTGAGTCCAAGGGCTGCGAGTTGGGGCAATTATTGCTGGCTGATTTACAGTCGATTGAACCACGCATCACGGCTGATGTTCTGAAAGTCTTAACCGTGGATGCAGCGGCAGCAAGCAGGACAAGTTACGGCGGCACCGCGCCTGACAATGTACGTGCCCAAGCCAAGGCCGCACGCACGCGGTTTTTGGGTGAGACATTTAAATGGTAAGGCAGCGCATTTTGGTTGCAATGCTGGTCGTTGTGTTCTCGACACTTGGGCTGTCGGCCTGCGGTAAAAAAGGCAGCCTTACGCCGCCTGAAGGCAGCACCTATCCGCAGCCTTACCCAAAACAGTAAGATCACCGATGCATCATTTTAATTATAAAAACGGCGCGCTATACGCTGAAGACGTTGCGGTTGCTGACGTGGCTGAAAAAGTCGGCACACCGTTTTATTGTTATTCGACAGCGACGTTGAGCCGCCACATCCGCGTTTTCCGCGAGGCCTTTGGCAGCACCGATGTTGCGGTGCATTTTGCCATGAAGTCCAATTGCAATCTTGCGGTTTTACGCACTTTGGCAAACTTGGGCGCTGGTTTTGATGTGGTTTCAGGCGGAGAGATTCTTCTCGCGCTGAAAGCCGGGGCCAAGCCGAAAGATATTGTGTTCTCTGGTGTCGGAAAAACAAACGAGGAGCTTGCGCTCGCGGTCGAGCTTGGAATCGGTCAGGTCAATATCGAATCCGAAAGCGAGATGCATGCCCTGAATAACATTGCTGTTGCGGCGGGGCGGAAAATACGCGTGGCGTTGCGCGTTAACCCCGACGTCGACGCCAACACACACGCAAAAATTACAACGGGCAAAAAAGAAAATAAGTTCGGCATTGAGTGGACGTTAGCGCCAGGGCTTTATCGGAAAGCCAAAGCTTTGCCGGGCTTAGACCCGCGCGCCATTGCAGTGCACATTGGTTCGCAAATTACTGATTTGAAGCCGTTCGAAGCAGCCTTTGTGCGGGTGCGGGATTTGGTGCTGATGTTGCGCGCCGATGGCCTGAACATCGACCATCTCGAT
>JANLSL010000554.1:0-1544 GCA_031362385.1 Alphaproteobacteria bacterium
AGATTTCTGGGCGGTAAACTGCGTGAATCCAGCGCACAGGGCAGTTGGGTGGCGGCGTTGACTGTCTTATTGGCCAGCTTTGTTTACGGGGTGCTCCATGCCGCTGGGCCCGGCCACGGAAAAATGGTGGTGGCGTCTTACTTCACGGCAAAAAAAGCGCCGCTCAAAACTGGCATCCTGATGGGTGGCGTCATCGCCCTCACGCAAGCATGCGTCGCCATCAGCGTGGTCGGTTTTCTTTCCATCATTATCGGGCGCACGCAATTACAAGTCATGAGCGATGCCAACTGGCTAGAATTAGCAAGCTACGCCATCATTTTTTGTATCGGCGCTTACATGACTTACTGTGCGATTATTGGTCGCGAAGCTTTCGCACACGACCACGGACCCGCTGCCAGCACCTTCGATGAGAAAGCCTCGGCAGCCCACAATCATGAGAATGGGCATGGACATGAGCATCATCACGACCATCATCACGACCATCATCACGGGCATGATCACGGGCATCACCACGATCATGGCGGGTCTTCCGTTCGTGAAACGTGGTTGGCACGTATCGGCCGCAGGCTCGCGGGCCGGGATGGTGAAGTCGTCGCGGTGGGCATTGTTTCAGGTCTACGGCCGTGCACCGGTTCAATTCTGGTCCTGCTGTTTTCGTTGGCGAACGGTGTGTTTTTGTTGGGCGTAGCCGCCGCACTGTTCATCGCCCTGGGCGTTGCCATTACAGTTTCAGTTTTAGGCATCGCGACAATTGTTTTGCGCCGCGCCGTTGCAGGTGCGGACAGCCACGCGGCACCCTGGCGCGCAACCGCAAGCCGCGCACTTACACTGGCTGGATCAATCGGTGTGATGGCAATGGGCGGATTGCTGTTGGGTGGTGCTTTGGCGATGAACGGGCTTATTTAGAGCGAGCCGCGCTTTATCGGAATCTAGCAGCTCGCTCTCTCTATTTGTTGGAGCATCGCTTTTTGCCGAAAACCGGAAGGCCACTTTTCGGCGCGATGCTGTAGCCCAGCTTAGCTTTTGCAGTTCAGCTTGGCGACTTGCGGTGTGAGATAGCCGTTTGAATTTGAGATATCTTCGCCCGACGCAAACGTCCACGTGCATTTGGTTGGATCAAGTCCCTCCATGACCAACGGTTTATCCCCGCCCAGCACAATGTCGACGTAGATAGATGGATCATAGACACTGAATTTTACGTCTTTGCCCTTCAGGTCCACGGGCGCGCCCAGCACTAAGTCAAAAACGTAAACCAGCTCGCCTTTGTCGGTGGTGGTTGAGAAGTTCTCAACGCGATCAAATGTTGTCTCAGTCCCGTTCACACGCAAGTGGGTGAAATAGCCATAGTCGCGCAATGAGGTAAACACTTGCTCCTTCATCGCACTGGTCTCGTCAGCGTCGAACTTACCGTCTTTGTTTTTGTCAAAATCTCCCGTCAGGACCTGACTGAAAAACGCATCGAATTGCCAGCGCATTCCTATGCGCGTTAACGCATCATTCTGGAAGCGCATTGTCGCAGCACCGGTGACCCAAACATGGGGGTG
>JANLSL010000605.1:0-6810 GCA_031362385.1 Alphaproteobacteria bacterium
AGCGGCGTTTGGTCGATGTCAAAATTCGCCCAGCTCGTATAAACGTACGACGAGACTAAGTTGACATTGAACGGCATGCCACCACTGATCGGCAACCGCCAATCACCCAACAAGGTGACTTTGTTCTTTGGCGCGAACGGAAGTGGTTTGCCGTTGTGTGCTTGGCAGGTTGCAAGCTGTGCGGCGCTGAGCGTTGACGGGCAGTTATAAGCCACAATCTTGCCAACGTTGTAGGTGTACCCCCCACTCAGACGGAGGTCATTCACCGGGGTCCACACAAACTCTGTCTCAATGCCGCGCGATCTCACTGTCCCGGCACTGGTGAGGTTTGTGATAACTGATCCATTCAAGAGAACGAAGCTATTGGCTTGGAAGCCTTTGTACTTCTGGGAGTAGGCCGCCATATTCAGTTGCAAGCGGTTGTCGGCAAGGCGGCTCTTGAATCCGGCTTCATAGGCATCGGACGTTTCCGAGCTGATCGGGGTCAGATTGTTGGCTGACATATTATAGAAAACGTTGATCGCTGGGCCTTTATAGCCGCGCGTGTAAGTCGCATAGGTCATGACGTCATCAGCAATGTCGAACTGACCGCCGAACTTACCCGACCAGCCATTTTTAGAGGTTTGACCCGACAGAGAAACCGGAGCCCCAATACCTGGTCCAGGTGACGGGTTGTTCGTGCGCATATGACGGAATTCGACCTTGTCATGGATATAACGACCACCCGCGATCAGGCGGGCCTTGTCAGACACATTGATTGTGCCCTGGCCGAATATGGCCGAGTTGTCGAACTGCGTGTTCCAAGCTGCTGGGCCTGATGTCACAAGGAAGGTGCTTGCGCCTGCTCTGCAAGGCTGAAAAGTCGTGGCATCTGCAGGCAACGTTGAGGCCGTGCATTGCACGACTGAACGCTCGAATACGTCGTCATTGTTGGTGTGCCAGAGGAAACCACCAACCACGTACTCAACCGTTTGCCCTTGGGGCGAAGCGAGGCGTAACTCTTCACTGTACTGTTTGAATCTGGTCTCGCCGACGTCGTGTTGAAGGATATCAAGTGCGGCCACATAGTTCGCACCTGTCGCATGAAAGTCGCCATCACGATGTTGCACGGCTTTCCAGCGGCGATAGGCAGAGATCGACGTAATCGTATGATCGGCGACCGACCAATCAAGTTGAAGCGATGCGCCTTGATTGGTGTCTTTTTCCAAGGGTGTAAAATCGTTTTTGATGGCGGTATTCGTCGGGCCCGGGACGACCGGCGCTAACTGCGGCAAGAACACATTGGTCCATTGGGCATTGGGAATGTTTGCGCCGAGGACATCACCGCAACAATCGTCGTGAGCATAGCTGTGGTCGAGAGAAAAGGTGATCTTAAAATCATCGGTCGGATCGGCGACGAGCTTGCCGCGCAGGCCAATTTTGCGCGACCCATTCGCCCATTTGTTGTTGAAGAAGTTATAGGCATTGCCGCGGAAATCAGAGTACACGCCTGCGAGACGAACCCCGGCTTTGTCACCCAACGGACCGGAGACATTCACATTAGCGTGCTTCTCGTTGCCTTCAAAGTAACCAACACTTGCCGTGCCTTCAAAGGAATCGGCCGGGGCTTGGGTGATAATGCTCACAACACCTGCCGACGCATTTTTACCAAACAGCGTCGCTTGCGGACCACGCAAAATTTCGATCCGAGCAATATCTGTGAATTCAGTCAGCGCCATACCAGCACGACCTAAAACAACGCCATCGAGCACGGTTGACACGCTGGGCTCGGCGCCCGACGCGAAGGACTGTGTTCCGATACCACGAATATTAAGGGCCGATGCTTGGCTGGTTGAACGGCGCGTAAACGTCAGCGACGGAGCAATTTGTTGCAAACTGTCGATATTTGTTATGCCTGCAGCCGCGAGGTCTTTAGCGCTAAACACGCTCACAGCGACAGGAATGGTCTGCACATTCTCTGCGCGTTTCTGCGCAGTGACGATGATCTCTTCAATTCCGCCATTCTGCGCGAAGGCAAATCCTGTATGCAGCAGCGCTGCGATGCTAGCCCCAACAAATAAAGTACTTTTCTTCATGTTACTTCCCCTCAGTTAACTGTGATTGCAAATTTAAAAATATCTACCGTACTCATTTTGCCGCGACGTTACGCCGCGATCTTGAATCCCAGTTCGCTCATTTCAACGACGCGCTTCTCGCGCGCACTTATTTCTGCCGCAGTGCCGATCGCAACTGCCATCAGCCCGTCATGTGCCGTCACTTCTACAGAGCCAGCGCCACGCACAACCGCATTAAATTTTTGGTGCTCGTAGTATGTCGAGCCATGATGCGTGCCAACTTTTAATGCCGTTGCATCAACCGCAACATTTCGACGCTCGACTTTCTTCTGGCCGCGAAATCCGACACGCGGCGCGTAAACAATATCGCCAGACGGGATCAATACATCGAGCCGCGCGGTGTCGCCCACGGCCGTAATCTCTTCTTGATTTTCTGCACCATCTGCGAACATCGACAGGTCCAACATAGCTCGAACACCATTGGCGAAATCAACCGTCGTGAAGCTATTGTCGATCATGTCGGGCTTTTGGCCGTGATAGATTTCATCTTTGTGATTCACATCCATTGCACCCGAGCAATAAACCCGAACTGCTTCGGACTGCGTAATGAGTCGCATCAAATCGAAGAAGTGGCAGCATTTCTCGACCATCGTGCCGCCGGTGTTTCGTGAAAACCGATTCCAATCGCCCACTTTGGTCAGAAATGGAAAGCGATGCTCGCGGATAGAGAGCATACGCAGCGTACCAATACGCCCCCCGCGCACCTCTGCAATAAATTCTGCGGCGGGTGGCATGTAGCGATATTCCATCGCCGTCCAAAACGGCACCGAGGATTGCTTGGCTTTTTCTACGATCCAGCGCGCATCGTCGAGGTTCGTGGCCAGCGGCTTTTCACACAAAATGGGCAAGCCAGCATCGAAGAGCGGCTGCAGCACAGCGCGGTGAGTGTTGTTAGGGCTTGCGACAATGACGGCATCAACTAAACCGCTTTTTGCCAACGCCTCGCTGTTCGGGAACGCCTTCGCGCGATGGGCCTGTTCGCCCAGTGCGGTACGCGCCCAGCCAAGGGACTCTTCTACGGGGTCTGCCAGTGCTGTCACGACAGCACCTGGAGTGACAGCGAGATTATTGAGGTGCTCGACTCCCATCATCCCCGTTCCAACTAAACCGTAGCGTACGACGTCGGCCAAAAGTGCCTCAAAATTGGTTATGACAGCGCTGACATATTGGGAGTATTCTACCTCAACCTTCCTTGGGGCAAGCCTAAAATGTCAAAAGCACCCATTGATCGGTAGGGAACTTTTCCTCGATAGACCAGAGGATAACTTAAAATGTCAGATATGCTGCAGCGCACACAAAACGCAGATTCGCTCTCTCCGCGCCTGCGTTGGCTCCTTTTCACCCTGCTGGCTGCGGCCGGTATCCTCGCCCTCGTCGACCGGCAGATTATCTCGGTCTTGAAACCTACCATTGCGGCTGAAATGAACTGGACGGACGACGACTACGGGACGCTGGGGGCTTGGTTCCAGGGTGCCACGGCCGTCGCGCTCCTTCTGGCAGGCCGCCTGGTCGACAGGTTCGGCGTGAAATGGGCCAACCCCATTAGCGTCTTTACGTGGAGCCTGATCGCCGCTGCCCACGGCTTGGCACACTCGCTTACCCAATTTGTTTTTTGCCGTATCGGTTTGGGGGCTGCGGAAGCTGCTGTAACGCCGATCCAAATCAAAACGATTGCGACAATTTTTCCGCCCCATTTGCGTTCCACTGGCGTTGGCCTGTCGAATGCCATTGCGAGCGTCGGCGCAATTAGCACGCCGTTCATTATTCCAGCACTTGCAGCGCCTTATGGTTGGCGCGGGGCATTCGTAATTGCGGGGATCTTAGGTGTCGTGTGGTCAATCGCTTGGGTTCTCACCACACGCAAGATCAACTTTGACGACAGTATTGCTGCAGCTGAACCCAGCGAACACGGGGCGGCTGAATTACCTGACAGTTCCATTCTTCGCGAGAAAGCGGCCTGGGCGATTGCGGGTGCTAAAATGTTGAGCGACTCAACATGGTGGCTGATGTTGTTTTGGATGCCTGATTTTTTGAACCGCCAATTTGGTTTGCTGGGCGCTGACATTGCCCCACCACTTGCCATTGCTTACACGGGGGCCGCTGTGGGCTCACTCGTCAGCGGCGGACTAGCAACGCATTTCCTGCAGCGGGGTGTTTCGGTCAATCGTGTGCGCAAGATCGCGATGCTCATTTGTGGAATAATGGTGTTGCCACTGCCACTTGCACTGCAGGCCCAAAGCCCGACTGCTGCAGCGTTGATCCTCGCGGTCGTCCTGGCAGCCCATCAGGGCTTTTCAACAAACTTGTTTGCGTTAATTACGGACGTTACCGACAAGCCCCGCATCGGTCGCATGACGAGCTTTGGTGTTTTCAGTGGCAACATCGGCGGCATGCTGACCTTGAAAATTGCTGGCATGGTCCTGGCCGCAGGTTTTGGATACTTGCCACTATTTATGTTTGCTGCGGTTTCTTATCTCTTAGCGCTGTGCTGGATCCACCTTTTACTACCGAATATTCGTCAAGTTGGCGTAGACGAGGCGGCAGCAGTGACAGCGTAGGTATTTCTATTCTAACGGTCCATGATCGATTTTGGGCAAGACGTGGCGTGCAAATAAGTCTGCTTCGGCCGCATGAGGGTAGCCAGAAAGAATGAACGCCTCGATCCCCATATCGCGGTAGTCATTGAGCTTGGCTAAGACCTGATCGGGATCACCAACGATGGCAGCACCACAACCGGACCGCGCACGCCCTACCCCTGTCCAAAGGTGCGGCTCAGCATAGCCATCTGAGGTGGCTGTCTCTCGCAACGCTGCTTGGGCCTGAACGCCAGCTGAAAGCGAATCGAGCGACTTCGCGCGGATTGCAGCCCCAGTTGCCGCATCAAGCTTAGACAGCAAACGGTCAGCCGCTTTGCGTGCTTCGGCTTCCGTGTCGCGAACAATCATGTGGGCCCGATAACCATAGCGCAACTTGCGACCGTACTTGGCAGCACGAGCCGTCATATCTGCAATAACGGCGGCAATAGTTTCTTTCTTGTCGGGCCACATCAAGAACACGTCACAGCCTTTGGCGGCCGCCTCACGCGCGTCTTCCGACAAGCCACCAAAGTAAAGCAAGGGCGCTTTTCCCGAGACCATGCCCACACGCGGCGGATTGAGTTTGAGTTTCCAAAACTCGCCCTGATGATCGAGCGACTGGCCATTCAACATCGTTTTCAGAATGCTCATCGCTTCGACCGTGCGTGCATACCGCGGAGCAGATTCCATCCGCTCGCCTGGCAGATCAGACGAGATGATGTTCACCGTTAAGCGCCCGCCGAGCATGCGGTCGATGGTTGCAATCTGTCGTGCCAATTGCGGCGGCCACAGCTCGCCAATGCGCACCGCCATCAAAAGACGCATCCGCTTCAAATGCGGCGCGATTGCTGCAGCAAAGGCAGTGGTATCGATGCCGAGTTCATAGCCGGATGGTAACAAGATGTTATCAAAGCCTCCGGCCTCGGCTTGCAGCACGATATCGCGGCAATGCTCCCAACTCGATTTGAGTTTGGCGTCAGGCACGCCCAAAAATTCGTAGTCGTCATCACAGAGTGCGGAAAACCAGCTGATCTCACAACGTGGGCGGGTCATGGCAAGGGCTCTCCCATGGAAGCAACCAGGACCCCATACCACTCGGCCCGGGTCCACCGAGGCTTAAATGCATCTGGAATTTCGCTGATACGTGCTGGTTTTTGGGTGCCAACAATAGGAATAGGCCGCGATGGATGGGCCATGATCCAGCTATAAGCAGCAGCAGCGCGCGACACGCCAGACTCGGTTGCTTTAGTATCAAGGGCTTTGGCGACAGCGCGTGATCGCTCGTCGCGGGGATCACCCAAGCGCCCGCCACCCAAGGGCGACCACGCCAGCACAGCCATGCCTTTGGCCATGGCTTGATCGAGGATGCCATTTGTCAGCGGTGCTATAGCTAAAGGTGAGAATTCAGGTTGGCAGGATACAATGGGCAGCGACGAATGAGCTGCGAGTGCATCGACTTGCGAAGGTGTGAAATTCGACACACCGACGGCACCGATTTTCCCAGCCTTATGAGCAGCAGCCAAAGCACTGGCGACTTCAGCAGGATGGGTAAGCATATCAGGACGATGAATTTGCCACAGCGCGACGTGCGCGACGCCCATGCGCTTCAGCGACGCATCAATAGCAGATTGCAGATAAGACGCGCTTGAGTCGTAGGGCACGCCCATCACAATGCCACCCTTGGTCGCCAGCACCATACGTGATGCCAGGTTCCGATTGCGGGCCAAGACTCGGCCCAAGAGTGCTTCGGCTGCACCGAATGGCTCGCCATTGTCTGGGCCATAAATGTCTGCTGTATCAAAAAGGCTCACGCCGGCATCAAGAGCGGCGACAATTTTTGCTTCAGCCGCCGCGAGATCATCGCCCGCAAAGCGCCACATCCCCCAAGCAACCGAGGACACATTTGGGCCGCCTGCATAGAGCGGCCGCGAACGGCTAGATTCAGGAAGCAAAGTTGAAACTGTCATTGTTGCTTCTTAAAATAACTCATGAGCCAGGATATATGATAGCGCTGTCATATTGATAGGCTTGGCACTGGTCTTTTTGCAAGCGAGAGATGGGCATCACCTCCGTTAGGCCTTAGTGGGTGCGGCTGTCGAGGCCCTGAGAACAAGTTCATG
>JANLSL010000297.1:0-14711 GCA_031362385.1 Alphaproteobacteria bacterium
GTTCAAATTATTGCCGGCAACGTCCGTGACGTTGTTGAGGCAGCGCCACAGTATCAAGAACGGCTTCAGAACTTGATGGCCCAAATCACAACTTTTATTGCCAGTGTGATTGGCCAAGACCGCCCCCTCACCTTGACGACCGTGCTGAATGAAATTGATCTGAAATCAGTGGTCGGGAAATTTGCCGGTGCCTTTCAGGCCATTGCCAGCAACACCTTCCAAATATTCGCGTATGTTGCTTTCCTCCTGCTGGAAAGCCGCCACTTTAATCGCAAGGTCAAAACAATCTTCCCTGACTCGGTGCAAGAACAAAGCGTGCGCGAGACATTAAGCCAGGTTGGAAAACGCATTGAATCCTACGTCTTGGTCAAGACCTTCATCAGTTTCCTGGTGGGGCTCAGCAGTTTTACTGTGCTGACCATTGCTGGTGTTGACTTTGCGCCATTCTGGTCACTGCTGATTTTTGTGCTGAACTTTATCCCCTATATTGGCTCGCCATTGGGCATGCTGTTCCCAACGGTTCTGGCCCTCCTGCAGTTCAATTCGCTGCCCAATGCGCTGATCATCTTAGGTTTCCTCTGGGGAACTCAAAGTGCGGTTGAGAACTTTGTCGAGCCCCGCCTGATGGGCAACTCGCTCAACCTCAGCCCCGTGTTTATGATGTTATCACTATCGGTATGGGGTGCGATTTGGGGCATCACTGGCATGATTCTCGCCGTGCCGCTGATGGTCATGATTATGATCGTCTTTGCACAATTCTCCACCACCCGCCCGCTGGCGATCATGATGTCGGAAACGGGTGACGGGAAATAGGCCTAGGGCATCGCGCCGAAAAGTGGCCTTCCGGTTTTCGGCAAAAGCGATGCTCCAAAAAATCGTGAGAGCAAGCGGCCCGATTCCAACACAACGATGCTTGCTCTACACGGCTTTGGCGGCGGGGAGCTTGTAGAGCCTTAAGATCAGCAAGCTCGACATATGAAATACAATCGGCAGCACCACATAGCCAATTGTAATGCCAAAAATGGCTGACTCAGGTTGAGACTGGCTAATGCCAGTGTCGGTTTCCACATACTTAAACCAACTGAGGACCATGCCCATGGTCAGTGTCCCAAAAGCAAAGGCGACCTTCTCACTTGCCAACCACACTCCATTAAAGGCCCCCTCGCGGTTGAGGCCCGTGCGCGCACGATCATAAGCAACGGTGTCGGTCAGCATCGACAGCGCGGTCAAGATAAAGGCGCTATTAAATAATCCATTCAAGGTTCCAATCAGAAAAATCAGCCACAGAGCAGGGTTGGGGATCAGCCACAAAGAGAAGGCGATGCAGTACAAAATGACCGAGCCCACATAGACGGGCATTTTGCCAAAGCGCTGGCATAGCGACACCCACATGGGTTGCGAGAAGATGGCCGCCAGAGAAATAAACATTACCATCGTGCCCAGGACGGTCAGTGGCTGCTTCAAGACATACACATGGAAGTACACAATGGCGGCATAGCCCACGCCTTCAGCCAGGCGTTGCATGAACGCCGCCGATAACAAGATCAGGAAGGGTCGGTTTTCGAGCGCCAGTTTAAATTGCTCCATGAGGCCCAGCGTGGTCTCGTGGCGATCTACAAACGGCGCCTTGGCGGTGGCAAAAACACTCGTCATCATTGTCACAACGCATACCGCGCCCATCACCCATGCCATAAAGCTGTAGCCTGCGGTGCCAGTACCGCCAAAATCCCTAATCGCTGCGGCGTACCCGCCGACAATCAGGCCGGTGGCCATGAACGCGACGCGAAATGCCATCAGCCGGATGCGGTCTTGCGGATCGTGGGTCATCTCTGAACCCATCGTCAGGTACGGGACCGAGAATGCTGCAAATGCAGTCAACGCAACGGTGTAGATGGCCGACACATAAGCTGCCCGTGCCACATGGCTTTCGAACACTGGCACATGAAACATCAACACGAACAGTGCCGCAGTCAGCAGCCCTCCCACAAACATGAAGGGCCGACGCCGACCCCAGGGTGTTGATACGCGGTCCGAAGCAATGCCCGCCATCGGGTCGGCAAAGACCACCCATATTTTGGGAATAAAGATCGCAAAACCAGCGATGGCTGCCGGAACGCCTAAGGCCTCGGTCATAAAAGGCAGCAACAACAAAGCTGGGGCATCGCGGAAGATCTGTCCGCCGACCATGCCAACCCCGTATCCTGCGCAAAGCCATGTCGGCAATCGCGCGGCCTGAGTGGTCGGCTGGCCCTGGTGCTGCGTCATGATTCCCCCGCCCTGATTTCGTTACCTGCGACCTTAACGAAGGGGTTGGCGAGGTCCAAGTCGAACCTGCTACGATCAACCGACGAGCGCCGCGTTAAATGCGTACCAACAGCCCTGTATTATGGTCAAAACAAGATTATATTAGGCCCACAGCAATTCATTATCGGAGACCTCAGACATGGCCAGCCAGACTCAACATGAGATGCTCCCCACGCGCACACATGATGAAGCCGCCCGACAAGACTATTACATGGATATCCGCCGTCATTTAGCGGCCAACGTCGCGGGTGGTAACCGTGCGGTCTATAGCCAGATCGTCCGCCCCGCGTTCATGAAAAGCCACGGGCGCGAACCGTCTGACCGTAGCGAAGTGCGTAGTGTGATGACCGCACAGCCCTATTATCAGATGTATAGCGCCATGCAGCGCCATACCCAGGAGATGACCTGGGACTCGGTGATTGATTCGGTGGAGCGCGAACTGCCTGGCCTTAACGCCAAGGCAAAACAGAAAACCGCCAAAGCGAAGGGCACGCTGACCCTGAACCCCGACTTTAAAGTTCCGGGCTACCTCACCTTCTACGACATCCACCTTCAGCCCGGCGGATATCATGCCGCCTTAACGAGTGATGATGTGGCCGCAGGCGCACTGTATGACCGCGCGACGTATATCTACGCGATGGGAAACTTAGGACCGAAGGGGGATTACTTCGGCACCTCATTGATTGCCCACTTGAAATCGAAGTTCCCCACCCTCACCCCCAAGCGCATTCTCGATATGGGCTGCACCATCGGTCAGTCGACGTTGCCATGGAAGGAGGCATTCCCAGATGCCGAGGTTTACGGCATCGATGTGGGCGAATCGGTACTGCGATATGCCCATGGACGGGCCGAAGCGATGGGGGTGGCGGTCCACTTCAGCCAACAAAATGCCGAGGCGACCTCCTTCCCGGACGGATTCTTCGATGTCGTGGTGTCGCATATCATGATGCACGAAACCTCGACGCCAGCCGTGCATCGCATCTTCGCCGAGAGCAAAAGAGTGCTGCGCGATGGTGGCGTGATGTTGCACATGGACAACCCGCGCCTGAAAGAATTGGCACCCTTTGATGCGTTCTTGGCTGAGTGGGAAGTCTACAACAACAACGAAAGATTTGGCGGCACCTACCGCGAGATGGATATCGTTGGAGAGGGCGAAAAGGCTGGGTTTCTTAAGGGTAAGGTGCGTGTCGACATGGTGCCGCTGGTGGTGCCTCCGCGCGTCATGAACTATCAAACCAAGAGCTTCCAACTGCCATGCCTGGTCGCAGAAAAATAAAACGTAAATGACACTGCGCGATGTGATCGCGTGTAAAAAAATCACGGCGCGGCATTCATGTCGCGCCGTTTTTTTTATGCACGATGACGCTGCAATCAGACTCCTGTTGCGATCCCCCAAAAATAAACTGAATGAAGAATGCAAGAGATTTTTTTGCACGCTATGCAAAAAGACTTGTACAAATGTTTTAACTGAGATTAAGTCCCTCTTGTTCAAGCGTCTTGCGTTTGAACACCGGCATCTCACATGGTGTGAGATGTTTGGTTCTCTGCTCTCAAGCAACAGGGGATATGACCATGGCAGCCAAGAAAAAAGCCAAGAAGAAGAAAGCAAAGAAGAAGGCCTAGCCTTCTTTTTTTGATTTAATCCACAGGGATTAGCACAACAGAAACGTTTCTGTGGCGCGCGCGGGCGAAAGGGCTTGCCCTTCAAGGGATAGACCGGGTCTTAACCGACCTCTACACGGTCTCCACGGAAAGTCTGCACCGCTCTGAAACGGTTGTGATTGAGAAACCCGTCGAGTTCTGCTCGGCGGGTTTTTCTTTGCGCTTCTTTTGGTGTGGTGTTGGCTTTACCCTTCCTGCTCTGACGAGACGGAGGAATACAGATGCGTCGGCACATCCACTTCACGACTGCACTATATATGAGCCTGCTTGTCGCAGGTCCCGGCCTCGCCAAGCCCCCCATTGTGTTCACAGAAATTGGCCAAAAAGCTGGGGTTTCAGACCCAGAAGTCAACGGGACTGGCCCCGCTTTCGCCGACTACGACCAAGATGGCGATGTTGATATTTTTGTCTCAACCGAGGCGATTGGGCCGGGCATCGCACTTCGTTTGTGGGAGAACGATGGCAAAGGTCATTTCACCGACGTGGCCAAAGCACGCGGGATTGATAACCCGGGCACCCTCGGGCGCGGGGCCGCGTGGGGTGATGTCGACAACGATGGCGATCTCGATCTGATCATCGCCACCATGCCGCCCACCGGTGGGCCCGGTCAGCGGGTCAATCATATCCCGACCACCCTGATGAAGAACCTGCTGAAAGAAACCGGCAAGCCGAACTTCGAGAATGTAACCCGCGCCACGGGCCTGATGCGCAAGGGCAATGCCGAAGATGCCAAAATCGGCGGCGTCGGTGACACTGGCGGAGGGGTTGGCTTTGTCGACTATGACAACGATGGCTGGCTTGATGTCTTTCAGCGCAATGCCGACGGCGAGATCGAGAATGCCCTGTTCCATAACAACCGCGACGGCACCTTTACCGACGTGACCGCCGAGTCGGGAATCGCCATTCAAAACATCGTCAAAGAGAGCAATAGCCAGGGCGCGCCAACCTGGGCGGACTTTGATAACGATGGTGACATGGACCCCCTGATCACCAACGAGGGTGATTATCAGGTATTGTTCCTGAACAACGGCCCTGCGCCAGCCGGGCCAACGTTTACAAACATCATCAACACCCGAAAGCCACCCTCTGGCCTGGCCTTTCGGTTAGCAGGCAACGCCGAAGGGGCTTGTTTGGGTGATATCGATAACGACGGTGATATCGATGTGTTCTTGCCGCTGGCTGACCAAGTTAAGCGTTTGATCCGCAATGATCTTGATAAGGGCCAAGGCCTGACGTTTACAGATATCACCAAAGAATCGGGCATCACCAACCGGAGCGGGGCGCGCGGATGCGTGATGGCCGACTTCGACAATGATGGCTTGCTGGATATCTACGTGAACAACGGCGGCCCTCAGAACATACTCATCAATGACGTGATCGACGGCTTTCCACCGTTTGTGCGCTTCTTTATTGCCTGGGAGCCTGATTTCAACGTCCTGTATCACAACCTCGGCGGCGGTAAGTTTGAGGACGTCACCAAAGGATCGGGTGCTGAAGGCTTTGGTATTGGGTCTGGCGTAGGCGCTGGCGACATCAACGGGGATGGGTTCTTGGACATGTTTGCCACCAACCGCACCTATTACAACAACTTCAAACGGATCAACATTCCCCAAAGCAGCTGGCTGTTCCTGAATAAGGCCAACAAAAACAACTGGCTGCGCGTCAGCTTGACCGGAACCACGAGCAATAAGTCCGCCTTGGGTGCGCGCATTAAAGTTGTCAGCGGAGACTTAAGCCAAATCCGCGAGCGCGTTTCGGCTCATGGTTATAACTCAGCCAATGAGCCGACCGAGACCTTTGGGTTGGGCCCACGCACCAGTGTCGACTACATCGAGGTGCGGTGGCCCAGCGGTATTGTGCAGCGGGTGGATAAGCCGGGGATTAGGCAGACAATTGTAATTACTGAAGCTCAGTGATCTTGAAATGTACGCCATTATGGCGTACAAATAGGGCCTCAAATTTAAGGATCTCTCATGGCCCAGGCGCAAACACTTAAACGCGACCGCATGCATCTGCGGATTGATGCCAAGACCAAACGCAAGTTAGAGCGCGCGGCTGCCTATTCCGACACCACCGTCAGCGACTTCGTGTTAGCCAACGCGCTGGCCGCCGCCACACGACTGATCGAGGCCCGCGAGAAAATAACGCTATCAGAGCGCGACTGGGCTGTGTTCCACGCCGCGTTGCTCGATCCGCCCGCCCCCAACAAAAGGCTCAAAACCGCTGCGCGCCGCTATAGCGAGCGGGTCGGTGCCTAAGCCTGCCGTCGTCATTCTGCCGCTGAGCCCCGATCACGACCGCGCTACGTTTACGTGCGGCGAACCGGCGCTCGATGATTATTTGCTGCGCCAGGCCAGCCAAGATATTCGCCGCCGCGTGACACAGGTATTCGTGGCGGTCGACAAGGACCAAATCAGAATACTCGGCTACTACAGCCTCAGCGCCATCAGCATCGATAAAGGCGGGTTGCCGCCTGCGTTGAGCAAAAAACTACCGCACTATCCAATTCCAGCAGTGCTCTTGGGCCGACTTGGCATCGCAAGTTCTTCACAAGGCCGGGGCTTGGGCGAAGTGCTGCTGATGGATGCACTACACCGCGCACTGCGGGCGAGCGCCACCATTGCGATGTATGCAGTCATTGTCGACGCAAAAAGCCCACGCGCCGAGGCGTTCTACCAACGCTATGGATTTGAACGACTCACAAATGCGGAACGCAGACTGTTCATCCCGCTCGCGACGATTGAGAAGCTGGGGTGGTGAGAAAATCAATGGATTTAGTGCTTTGAAGAAGGTTCGCGACAGTAAGGTGCAATGGCCCAGCGGTATTGTGCACTGGGTTGATAAGCCGGGAGTTAGGCAGACGGTGGAGATTGTGGAGGGGCAGTAGAAAGCTGGCGGGCTATACTATTTTTTAGAAACCAAGGGTCTTCATGTTTAATCGCAGGACGGTAATTGTGGTTGGAGCGGGCGCTGGTGTTGGCCTTGAGATGCCGACCGGAATCCAACTAACAGAAAAGATAATTGCTGAGCTTCGCTTTGAGAACAGCGACATCGAAGGAATAAGCGGGAGCAAGGTAAATTTAGAAAATTCTATTCTTAGCTATGCTCGAAAAGCAAGCTTGGATCCAACTGCTCTTTTCAATGCAGCAAAATTTGTAACAGAGGCGCTTCCTGGGGCCCCTTCAATTGATAACTTTATCCATACCCATCAGAATGACGTAAATGTTGTTCTATTAGGTAAACTAGGCATTGTCCTTTCGATACTTGCAGCGGAGGGAGCATGCATATTTTCACCCATGAAATTAAGAACTACGGCATCTACTTTTCAATGGGCATGTGGAACTTGGTTGGGTGGATTTTTTAAAGCATTAGTAGAAGGCGTTGACCAACAGACTGCTGCAAAGTCGTTCAAGAACGTTTCGATTGTGAACTTTAACTATGATCGGTGTATTGAAACCTTTCTCCATATCGCGTTTCAAGTTTACTTTCGGCTAGACCCTTACGCTGCTGTGGAGATGAGAAAGGCTATACAGATCGTTCATCCTTATGGCCGAGTAGATGCAATGCCAGACTACTGGGAGAAAGCGAAGACCTTGAATTTTGGCCAACTATCTGTAGCCAAGGCAAAAGGTATTGATGAAGTAGTAAGCAGCATTCGAACATTCACTGAGACAAATACCGAGATTCCGGCAGTAACATCAGCCCGCAGCCTTTTGCATGAAGCAGATACAGTTGTATTTCTAGGTTTCGCATTTCATCCAATAAACATTGAGTTATTGTCTGACCCTGCCAGCAGTGTCTTCCCCTTCTCATCGCGCAAAACATCTAGAATTTTTGGTACAGGAATCGGACTCTCGCCAAGCGATATTGACATCGTAACACACGCACTCTCAGAGAATATGTTAGCTATTTTGAGTCCGCAGGACGTCATTATTGATGGTAAGGTAGACTGTAGAGCTTTTTTTGAAAATTATCGCCGTACACTTACCTCACGCTAGAACAAACAGCCAGGCTTTGGGTAGATATTCAGAGATGCGCCTAAACACCTATATTCAAAGTTCAAATTACCGGGATTGCACTAAGCTGTAACATGATGCTACACTTGTAATCATTAGCAACAAAATGAAGCAAACATGCCCGCCTCTCACTCCATCATGACGCGTGTGACGCCTGCGGTGAAAGCCAAGCTTCGTGCTATCGCCAAGAGCAGCGCGCGCAGCGAGGCGTATCTGGCCCGCGAAGCCATCGAGCAGTACGTCGAAGTGAATGACTGGCAGGTTGATCTCATTAAGCGCCGACTGGCGGAATTTAAGGCTGGCGGCAAGGTCGTGCCACATGATGACGTTGTCCGTTGGCTAGATGCGAAGGCCGCTGGAAAGAAGGCTCCAAAACCGCGTGGTCGCTCTCGCTAACTCATGAGTGTGTTCTGGTTGGAAAGAGCGCTCAACGACCTTGAGGGGATTGAAACCTACATCGAGAAAAATAACCCCGTTGCCGCGCGCCATATGGAACAGCAGATCAAACGCGCCGTTTCATTGCTCAACGATCAACCCATGATTGGCCGATCCGGCCGCGCACCGGGCATGCGTGAACTCATTGTAACCGGAACTCCTTACATCGTAGCCTATGCAATTGAAGCTAATGACGTTTACATCTTGTCAGTGATCCATGGCGCACGAAAATGGCCATACGCATTTGAATAGTGCCCTCATCGACGCAAGAGTTGCACCATGACCTCCCCCCACATTACCCAAGCCTGCGATTATTGATCGCCATTCCCCCTTGGGCGGCGTGCCTGCGGCGATCCGTTATCTGGAAAATGGCCGTGCGCGCGGAAAAGTGGTGATCGTCAACCCTTGAGACCGCCTCAGCAATGTCTATGCTAGTCTGACGTCATCGACACAGGAGTAACGCCATGGCCGCACCATTAATGCGCCCCGAGTTGGCTGGCACGTTTGGTGCCGTGGCCTCCACCCACTGGATTGCCTCTGCTGTTGGATTTGGTGTGCTTGAACGCGGCGGCAATGCGTTTGATGCAGCGGTGGCGACTGGCCTGACACTCAGTGTCATTGAGCCGCACCTGAATGGACCCGGCGGCGAATGCCCCGTGATTATTTACGACGCAAAAAAGCAACGAACAGTCGTCATCTCAGGCCAGGGGCCTGCGCCCAAAGCCGCAACCTTGGCAAAGTTTGCTGAGCTACGCCTTGACCTGGTGCCTGGCACAGGTTTTCTGGCAGCGTGCGTACCCTCAACCTTCGACACCTGGATGCATGTGCTGCAAACCTACGGCACTATCAGCGTAACCGAGGCCTTGGCCCCCGCCATTCATTACGCCGAGAACGGTTTCCCGTTGCTCGCCCCCATGGTCGGCACCATTAAAACGGTCAAAGACCTTTTCAATACTGAGTGGAAAACCTCGGCAGCTTTGTGGTTGCGCAATGGCGAGCTACCCAAAATCGGCGAGTTTCAAAAGAACCCTGCCCTTGCCGCCACCTACCGGCGCATCGCCCATGAATCAGAATCCGCCCACGGAAATCGCGAAAAGAAAATCGAGGCCGCCCGGGCAGCATGGTCTGATGGCTTTGTCGCCGAGGCCATCGACAGGTTTGTCAGAACACCCATGATGGACACGTCAGGCAAACGCCATGCCGGGGTATTGACGGGCAGCGACCTCTCAAAATGGCGCGCATGGGAAGAGCATCCCGCCACCTTGGAATATGGCAGCTACACGATTGCCAAGTGCGGGCCGTGGAGCCAGGGCCCGGTGTTCCTTCAGCAATTAGCGCTGCTGGAAGGGTTTGACCTGAGCAAAATGGAACCCAACGGGCCAGACTTTATCCATACCTACATTGAAGCTGCGAAGTTAGCATTTGCTGACCGCGAGGCCTATTACGGCGACCCAAACTTCATCAATGTGCCGCTGGCCCAACTCCTCGATAAAAAGCACAACGCCGCGCGCCAAAAATTAATCAGCGCCATGGCCTCGCTGGAAGATCGACCCAGTCCAATCCCAGGCATGAAGATCATCGCCACGCCCGATACTGGCAAGGACGAGAACATCGAAGGCGCCCAGACCAAAGCACAGCCAGGCGGTGTGGGTGAACCCACCGTGCGCCGTGATGGCCTGGTGCGTGGCGATACCGTTCACCTGGATGTGGTCGATAAAGATGGCAACATGGTTGCGGCCACGCCCAGCGGGGGCTGGTATCAAAGCTCACCGCTCATTCCCGACCTTGGGTTCTGCCTGGGAACCCGCGCGCAGATGTTCTGGCTACAGGAAGGCCACCCCAGCGCGCTTGCGCCGGGCAAACGCCCACGGGCGACACTTACCCCCTCTATGGCTATGCGTGACGGCAAAGCCTACATGGCATTCGGCACACCTGGCGGCGATCAGCAAGATCAGTGGTCGCTGATTATGTTCCTGCATCACATTCATCATGGCATGAACCTACAGGAATCAATTGAAGCGCCGATGTTCCATTCCGAACATTTCCGCAGCTCGTTCTACCCGCGCGATGCCAAGCCAGGGGTCATGCAAGTCGAGGGACGCCTTGCGAAAGAGACCATCGATGAACTGCGCCGTCGCGGCCACATCGTCGAGGTCATGCCCGAGTGGTCCTTGGGTCGAATGTCGGCGGTCTCACAGCGGGATGGCATTATCCGTGCCGGGGCCAATCCGCGCGGACAACAGGGCTATGCCGTGGCCCGATAATCCTTTTAAGCAATTGATTTATATAAATAATATATAGATAAATTTGACACAGCCCAACAAACTAGTTTATAAACTAGTTTGTTCAGTGGAGAGTGTTTTATGGGCACGGTTCGTAAAGTCGGCATGTTTGAAGCCAAGACGCATTTCAGCGCCTTGGTCGAAGAAGTGCGCAATGGTGCAGAAATTGAAATCACCAAACGCGGCGAGACGGTTGCGAAGATTGTTTCCACCGCGCAATCTTTTGATCGTGAGATCGCGCAAAAAGCCGGTGAACGACTCCTTGAACTGAGCAAAACGCAATTCTTGAATGGCTTATCTGTCCGGGCGCTCATCAATGAAGGGCGCAAGTGACCAGCCTCGTTCTTGACGCAAGCGCAGCTTTGGCATGGTGCTTTGCCGATGAACAAACCGCATCTGATCGAAAGCTCCTTTCGCTAGTGACACGTGAAGGGGCAGAAGCGCCATCAATTTGGCCGCTCGAAGTCGCGAATGTGATTGTCCTTGCGCAGCGCAAAGGACGGCTGACCCAAACGCAGACCGCCGAGTCTATCGAAACAATCAGATCACTCCCCATCCGCATCCGCGAAACAACGCCCAGCTCAGTCTTTGAAAATCTTGTTCTGCTCGCGCAGAAATATTCACTGACAATCTACGATGCAAGCTACCTCGAATTGGCGATTCGACTTCGGATTCCACTTACAAGCCGTGATGAGATGCTTAAGCGCGCTGCACGCAGCGCAGGCGTGGCACTTATTGAGGCGTAAGTGCTATGGTCGGGGCCCGACTTGGTTTAATCCCGACCCACAAGACCAGCGCGGCCAAGATGGCCAGAATCAGTCCCGCATATCCACGCTCGGGGTCCCACATACTGGTGTCGGCGATTCCCAGCTGACCAATCTTCTCGCCTGCACCGAAGAGCGTGTAGTCGGCCGCATTCCACAGCGCGTGACACGCACTCGTCACGACGATGGAGCTCGAGCGCAAACGCAGCAAACCCATCGCAATCGCAAAGACCGTAGACCCAATCACGTATTGAGGCACCTTGATCAAAGGCTGCGTGAATTCAGGATCAACGAGCGGCACTGCGAGGTGCCAAATGCCAAAGGCGAGGCTGGTCCAGATAATGGTTTTAGCCGGAGAAAAACCAGCGCGCTCACAACTGCCCCACAACGCGCCACGAAAAAAACCTTCTTCTGTGATCAGTGCTAGAACAAAAGTGACAAGAAAATTGAGGGAAATGCGACGAAAGACCGTGCTCCACAAAAAATCCTTGAGATCAATAAGCTGGGAGGCCCACGCCCCAAGCATCACGCAACCGATGATGACAACCGGATAGGCTAAGGCAATGAGGTAGGATTTGGAGTCACCTAGGGCGACACCAACTTCGCGCCTCGTCAAACGTTGCACGACCCAGAGGCCGAGCATCAACACGGTAACCCAAAGAGAGTAAAAGTTACCTTCGCGTGTCGCCAAAACAATGAGTGGCGATATGGCGATTGCAGCGACACTGGCGATCAGCGGCCAAGACGCAGGTTTAATGGATGCAAGCATGACGGCCCCCAATTTTTATGGCTCAGCCGAACACTCCCTCGGCCTTGAGCTTGGCAATGGCCGCACTATCGTAGCCCAAAGGCTTGAGCAGAGTCTCGGCATCTTGGTTGAGCCCAGGGCTGTCGAACCCAAACCGCGCTGGTTCCTCGGTGAACTTGATGGGGTTGCCAATGTGCTTGCGGCCTTGGCTGTCGGTGATGAGCATCTCACGGGCTTTGGCTTGGGGTTGTTCGATGGCCTCAGCCATGTTCATCACCGGGGCCCAGCCGACATCAAGCGTTGATAAAATGTCGATCCATTGGTTTTGGGTTTTGGTTTTGAAGGCGCTGCGTAAAAATTCCTTCACCGGTTCTTGGGCCACGCAATCATCAAGCGCGCATAAGGCAATGAGGTCGGGGCGTTGCAAATAGCCCAAAAAATTCTCGGCGAACTTGGGTTCGCGGCCTGAGAGCACGATAAATTTTTCATCCGCCGTTTCATACACGTTGTAAAACGCTGCGCCACCTATGGAGCGCCCGGTTGTGGTCAGCGGCGGCTTGCCCTCGCCCAATACTGGCCCAGTCAGATGCGCGCTGAATGATAACAATGAGTCGTACATGGCCGCGTCGACGAAGTCGCCCTGCCCGGTTTGCTCGCGCGCGTACAACGCCATCAGAATGCCCGACAACCCCATCATCGCCGAAGCCGCATCAGCCGACGGAAACCCCGGCACCACCGGCTTGCCATCGCCGTTGTCGTTTATGGCCAAAAATCCGGTCAGCGCCTGCGCGCCCATATCGTGTGTGGCTTTGCCATACATGGGGCCTGAGTGCCCAAAAGCAGAGACAGCGCAGTAAACGAGGCGTGGATTGCGGGCTTTTAACACAGCGTAGCCAAGCCCCAGTTTGTCCATGACGCCGGGTCGAAACCCTTCGACCAACACATCGGCGGTGTCAGCAAGTTTAAGCAAGATTTCTTTGCCTTTGGCGTGCTTGAGATTCAAACACACGCTTTTTTTGCCCCGATGCAGTGTGCGAAACCATACAGACTGAGGTTTTCCATCTGCACCCGTTTCAAATGGCCCATAGTGCCGCGAAGGCTCACCGCCCGGTGGCTCAATGCGGATCACTTCTGCACCATGATCAGCCATCATTAGGGTGAGATGCGGACCCGGCAGATACATGCTGAGGTCAATAACACGCAGACCCTCAAGCTTCATCGTCATATCGCTTTCTGGTCACGTAGGGATTTAATATCGGCGGCGGTGTAACCAACTGCGCTGAGAATTTCTTCAGTATCCTGGCCCAGCTTTGGTGCGTGACGGCTTTTGAGGCGCTGGCCGTCGAGCTTCACAGGGTTGGTGAGCGCGCGCATGTTGGGGCGGTCGGGGTGCGGCACGTTTTGAATCATCTGCGTCTCATCCAGAAACGGATTATCCAGCGCTTGGTCAATGCCATAGACCGGGCCCACCGGCAGCTTGCCTTTGAAAAGTTCAATCCACTCGTTCGTGGTTTTGGCACTGAAGGCATCATCGAGAATTTGGGTCAGCGCTTCACGGTGCGCCAGCCGGGCGGCCATGTCGACAAAACGCGGATCAGCGCCCAAGTCTTTGCGGCCCAGGCCATCCAACATTAAATCCCAAAACTTCGGGTTTTGCGCCATGACAAAAATCCAACCATCTTTGGTTTTTTGCAATTGGCTGGGCGTGACCGACGCATGCGCGCCACGCGGCACCTGCGATGTTACTAATCCCTCGTTCAAATACCACATGCCTGGATAGGTGAGCTGATGCAGCGCTAAATCCATCAAACTTAAATCGACATCGCGGCCTGGCGAGGCCGTGGTTTTACACGCCAGCACCGCCGCCGTGACGGCATAGGCCATCATGGTGCCCGTCATAAAATCGACCATCGACACGCCCAGGCGAACCGGTGGCCCATCGGGTTCGCCGGTCATGCTCATGAACCCGGCTTCGGCTTGCATCAGAAAATCATACCCTGGCCAATCGGCGCGCGAGGTATCGCGGCCATAGGCCGAAATATGTCCGCAGACAATTTTGGGGTTGATGGCTTTCAACGCATCGTAATCCAACCCCAGCTTCGCAGGCTGATTGCCGCGCATATTGCCCACAAGGCAATCGGCACCCGCCACCAGTTTATGCAACACCTCGCGGCCTTTGGGATGTTTCAGGTCAAGCGTCAGGCTGCGCTTGTTGAGGTTGAGGCTTTGAAAAAACAAACTGTCGTGTTCGCCCAAGAAATACGGCCCCGTATCACGCGAGAAGTCACCCCCCGTACCAGGGTTCTCAATCTTGATCACATCCGCACCCATCTCAGCCATGATCATGGTGCAGTAGGGCCCCGCGCCATATTGATCGAAACTGAGAACGCGAATGCCCGCAAGCGGAAGTGGTTTGGCCATGGCTAAATCGGATTCCGCTCGATCAGTTGGCGCGCGATGATAATGCGTTGCATTTCGTTGGTGCCTTCGCCAATCGTCA
>JANLSL010000615.1:0-4601 GCA_031362385.1 Alphaproteobacteria bacterium
CGCCCCTTGCCGATGACACGCAAGGTATCGCCTTTGGGTACATCGGCGCACGTCAGGCCCAGTGCTTCTCCGATACGAAGCCCACAGCCGTAGAGCAGCAACATCAGTGCAGTGTCGCGTGCGCTCAACCATGGAATATCATGCGTTTGACCAATCGTGCGGATCGCTTCCATGGCGTCGTCTTCGCGCAGTGCTTTGGGCACGCTCTTGGGCAGGCGCGGGGTTTTGATGGTGCTCACGGCCGCGCAGTGCAAAATGTCTTGGCGCTCGAGAAATTTGAAGAAGTTACGCAGCGTAGACATGCCGCGCGCTACCGAGCTGCGGGCAATCCCCAATCCATGACGATGCGCCAGATAGGCGCGAAAGTCGGCAGGCTTTAAGCTGCCCAGGGTGGCTACATCGGCGTGGCCGCCGACGTGCTCGGTGAGAAAATGCAAAAACGCGGCTAAGTCACGCGCGTAAGCATCAATGGTGTGATCAGATGCGCGCCGCTCAGTGCTGAGCCATTCGCGCCACGTTGCAATCGCGGCGCTGAGGTCCGTGCTCGCCGCAAAATGAATAATGCGTTGGTTTAAAGTTCCAGCGTCCACCAGCGGCCTACCGCGTAGCGGGTGACGTGACCCAGGAAAGCCATCAGTTCGGTGCCCTGGTCAACATCGAAGTAGCTTGGGACGCGGCACCCGACCGCGAAAACACCTGCTGGCAAACCCTCGCCAGCATCAAGGTGGATCAGTACGTCTGAACGCACTAACCCGGCTGATGCCCCGTACAGCGCTGCTTCGCCTTCAACTTCTGGGCGGATTCTGCTTGGCTTACCTTGCATCAACAGTTCGATCGCACCTGCTGGCAGGCCGCGCATCGCCATGCCTGAATCGCCCGGTAAATGCTCGGTCTCAAAGGCGATTGAAATGGCATCTACGCCCAAATGCAAGGGCAGTTCATCATGAACAATTGAAGCCAGCTCGGCGTAGTCACGCGCGTACAACAAACCAAGTGTGCACTCCATCGCGCGTTCCACGAGTGACATATTAGCGCGCGTCGTTGAGACCAAGCTATCGCTGGAATTTTTCAAATCATCGACTTGGCGGCGCAAGCGCTCAACGACAAAGCGCTGCATATCAACGACCACGGATTCGGTTTCGAAGGTCCGTTCGGGCGAGATAGCTGCCAATAAGTCGGCATTGTTGAGAAGGACGCGCGGATTACGGCGCAGGTAGGCAATCACGTCTTGCTCGCGCAGTTCAACGCGCGGCTCGCCTGCTTTTGCGCCAGCTTTCAATTGATCGGACATGGTCGTATTTCCCCCGGTCGCTGCCTTGCCGCTGCGGGATTCGCCTTTTGTGGCCACCTTTTTCTTGATCGGGCCTTGAGGCTTTTCAGAATCGTTGCGCATCGGCTTACAGGATCGACTGGCCAGTTTTGGCCCAATCATCCAAGAAAGCTTTTAACCCCTTGTCGGTTAACGGATGGTTGAATAGTTGGCGCAAGATAGAGGGGGGCATGGTTGAGACGTGGGCCCCCATTTTGGCAGCAGCCACTATATGCATGGGGTGGCGAATCGAGGCCACCAATACCTCGGTTTTGAAGCTGTAATTCTTATATATGGTGCAGATGTCAGAAATCAGCGCCATGCCGTCGGTTCCGATGTCATCTAACCGGCCCACGAAGGGTGAAATGAAGCTGGCCCCGGCTTTTGCCGCCAATAACGCCTGGGCGGGCGAGAAGCAGAGGGTGACGTTGACCATCACGCCCTCGCCAGACAACGCCTTGCAGGTTTTCAAGCCGTCGGGGGTCAGGGGCACTTTTATGGTCACGTTCTTGGCGATTTTGCGCAACACCGCAGCTTCTTTCATCATGGTGTCGAAATCCAGTGCGGTCACTTCAGCACTGACCGGCCCCGGGACGACGGCGCAAATCTCGCGCACCAGATCGAGGAACTTTTTGCCCGATTTTGCCGCCAACGAGGGGTTGGTGGTCACGCCGTCCACCATGCCAGTGGCCGCCAGTTCTTTGATCTCGTTGATGTCGGCAGTATCGATAAAAAATTTCATGGCGGCTTTCGATTTCTGTGCGGGGTGTTGCGTCTGGGGCGGTGTCGGGGCAACAGTGTAGTCGATGACTTCTGGCCCCGCTACTCGGTCTCAGCGCCTGTGAATAACTCTGCTCATAAAAATTCATTTGAGCCGGGCGAGATCGTGTGCGTGCTGTTGCCACTGCCGGTCGAGGCCGCTTACGACTACCGCGTACCCGAGCATGAAACCCTGGTTTTGGGCGATGTCGTCGAAGTACCGTTGGGGCGACGGTTTGAGGTGGGCGTGGTGTGGGGGCCCGGCAAAGGCGATGTCGCCGCGCATAAAATAAAACCCGTCGTGCAAAGGGTTGGTGTACCGCCACTGCCTGATGTGTCGCGGCGTTTCATCGACTGGGTTGCGGCGTATACATTGCAGGTTCCAGGCGCGGTGTTGCGTATGACGCTCAACCCTGCGCGGCGCTGGCAACCACCAACCCCTCCCACTGTTATTGCAGCTGCCGGGCCGACACTTCAGACCGCAGGCCTTAAAGCCACCCCATCGCGTCAAAAGCTGATGGCGGCAGTTGAGCGCGGGCGTACCTTTGAGACCATGTCGGCTTTGGCCAAGGCAGCGGGCGTCAGTGCGGGGACGATCAGGGATTTGATCGACGCAGGTGTACTTACCCTTATGGCGTTGACGCAAAAGCCGCAGCAGTTTGAAAATAGTCCGTCTGCGTTAGAGCCGGCACAAACGCAAGCTGCAGCTGAAATTATTGTGCGGTTGGGGAAGGGCTACGCGGCGACCGTGCTCGATGGCGTCACGGGTTCGGGTAAGACTGAGGTTTATTTCGAAGCCATCGCCGACATTATAACCAAGGGCGCCCAAGCCCTTGTGATGTTGCCTGAAATCGCGCTGACAGCGCAGTGGATGGCGCGCTTCCAGGCGCGGTTTGGATTTACGCCAACCGAATGGCACTCCGACCTCAAGGGCAAACAACGCCGCGAGAATTGGCTGGCGGTCGCCACCGGCGAAGCCAAGGTAATTGTTGGCGCCAGGTCATCGTTATTTCTGCCGTTTCAAAACCTAGGCCTCATCATTGTAGACGAAGAGCACGAAAGTGCATTCAAACAAGAAGACGGCGTCATTTATCACGCGCGCGACATGGCCGTGGTCCGTGCCCGTGAGGGCGATATCCCGATCGTGCTGTCAAGTGCCACACCGTCGCTGGAAACCATGATCAATGTCCAAGCGGGTCGCTACGCCGAAGTGCGTCTGCCCCATCGGTTTGGTGTTGCGGTGTTGCCAAAAATCGATGTGGTCGACTTGCGTGTCCATAAACCCGAGAAGGGCCATTGGGGCCGCGCGTGGCTGGCACCACCCTTGGTGCAAGCCATCTCCGAAACGCTACGCAGTAGCGAACAAAGTTTGTTATTTTTGAATCGTCGCGGCTATGCACCACTCACCCTGTGTAGTGCCTGCGGGCATCGCCTCCACTGTCCGCAATGCACGGCGTGGCTGGTAGAACATCGCCTGACGAAGCGGCTTCAGTGTCATCACTGCGGCTATAATGCTCAACGCCCAAAATCGTGCGCGAGTTGTAGCGCTACAGATTCCTTCGTGGCCTGCGGTCCCGGCATTGAGCGTGTGGCCGAAGAAGCCCAAGCGCGCTGGCCCGATGCGGTGATTAAAATGGTTGCCAGCGACACGTTGGATCGACCCTCAGCTGTCGCTGAATTGATCAACGACATTTTAGAACACCGCATCGACGTGTTGGTGGGCACCCAAGTGCTGGCCAAGGGGCACCACTTTCCGAATTTGACTCTGGTGGGCGTGGTCGACGCAGACCTGGGGTTATCAAGCTGGGATTTGCGCGCCGCAGAACGCACCTATCAACTGCTGCACCAAGTTTCGGGCCGCGCTGGCCGCGCTGAACGCCCTGGTCGGGTGTTATTACAAACCCATGACCCCGCCCATCCGGTCATGAAGGCGCTGACGTCCGGGAGTGATGCTGAATTTTATGAACAAGAATCTGAAGCCCGGCGCATGCTCACCATGCCGCCCTTTGGCCGATTGACCGCGCTCATTTTATCCGGGCCTGACGAGATTCAGGTCAAAGCTGTTGGGGAATGGTTGGCAAATGCCGCACCTCAAGGAGAGGGCGTCGAGGTGCTGGGGCCTGCACCTGCCTTCATGGCGCTGCTGCGGGGGCGGCATCGTTATCGGTTGCTGCTCAAAACCCGCCGTGACATGAAACCGCAAGCCTTGGTGCGCGAGTGGCTGGCGCGGGTGAAGGTCCCCTCAGCCGTGCGCGTCCAAATCGACGTGGACCCCTATAGTTTCTTTTAGCGCGCGCTCTTAGTATCGAATCGACCATACATAAATAAGGCAGCTTGAATCGATGACAACCCAAGAATGGCATGATCTCGGTGATCTCGACGCCCTCCGCCAAAAGGCATTGCAAGAAATTGTTGTTGGCAAAACGCGCTTGGCCGTTTCATGGCGCGAGGGCGCGCTCGCGGTCATTTCCGGGGCCTGTAATCACGTCGGCGGACCGTTAGGGCAGGGCGCACTTGAGGGCGACTATGTTGT
>JANLSL010000298.1:0-5249 GCA_031362385.1 Alphaproteobacteria bacterium
TGCACCACGGCTTGGCTCATGCGTGCGCCACATTCAATACGTTCGATGGTCATCATTCTCTCCTTGTTATTTTTTGAGCATGTCACCGTGAACCAGCTCACGAGTTTTCATAAACTTAATTTTGGGGTTGTCTTCTTGGGTACGGCCCAGGTGCCAGGCATTGCGCGCCAAGAATACCGGCGCGTTATCATGATCAAGTGCTACGCTGCCTTGGTTGCTATCCATAAACTTTTTCAGATCAACGGCATCATCAGCAGCCAACCAACGTGCGGTAAATAAGCTCGAGGCCTCAAACCGCACCGGCACATCGTATTCGGTGCGAATGCGATCAGCGAGCACATCAAATTGCAACGCACCCACCACGCCCACAATCCAATCGGTTCCGATACGCGGGCGGAACACACTGGCCGCGCCCTCCTCTGCTAATTGTTCAAGCGCGCGGCCTAAATGCTTGGCGCGCAGCGGGTCTTCAGGGCGCACCGTTTGCAACAGTTCTGGCGCGAAACTGGGAATTCCCACGACGTGCAGCATTTCGCCTTCGGTCAAGGTATCCCCAATCCGCAAGTTGCCGTGATTGGGAATGCCAATGATATCGCCTGGGAAGGCCTCTTCGGCGGTTTCGCGGTCTTGCGCCAAAAACAATTGCGGCGCGTGAATAGTGAGTGTTTTACCCGAGCGCACATGGAGCAGCTTCGCACCGCGTTTGAAATGGCCTGACGACAGCCGAACGAAGGCAATGCGATCACGGTGTTTGGGGTCCATGTTGGCTTGAATTTTAAAAACAAAGCCAACCACGCTTTTCTCAGATGGCTCAACGTTGCGCTCGGCGGTAGGTTGCGGGCGCGGGGTCGGCGCCATGTCGGCAAGGCCGTCTAGCAATTCGCGCACACCGAAGTTGTTATAGGCCGAACCGAAATAAACCGGCGTCATGTGGCCCTCAAGATATGCGGCCCGATCAAACGGCTTACACAACCCGCGCACCATCTCTACTTCTTCGCGCAGCTTTTTTACCGCGTCAGGCGGCAACAACTCATCGAGCTTGGGGTCATCAAGGCCATTGCATTGCGTGCCCTCATCGAGGTGAGCCCCTTTGCTGCGCGCCATGAGAATGAGCTGATCACGAATCAGATCGTAACAGCCCAAGAAGCTACGGCCCATGCCTATGGGCCAACTTACCGGTACAACATCAAGCGCTAATTTCTCTTCGATCTCTTCAAGGAGTTGAAAGGGCTCTAGACCTTCACGGTCCATCTTGTTGACGAATGTCACGATGGGCACATCGCGCATGCGACACACTTCAAATAGCTTCAAGGTTTGCGTTTCAATACCCTTGGCGCAGTCGAGCACCATCACGGCGGAATCAACTGCCGTCAGTGTTCGGTATGTGTCTTCGCTGAAATCTTGGTGGCCGGGGGTATCGAGCAAATTAAATGTGCGGCCTGCGTAGTCATAGGTCATGACTGATGAAGCCACCGAAATGCCGCGCTCTTGCTCAACCTTCATCCAATCTGATCGCGCCCGCCTGCGGTCACCGCGCGCCTTCACCGCACCGGCCAACTGAATGGCACCGCCGAACAGCAGCAGCTTTTCTGTCAGGGTGGTTTTACCGGCATCAGGGTGCGAGATGATGGCGAAGGTGCGCCGCCGCGCGACTTCGGTTGAGATTGCGTTCATGGATACAACAAACAAAATCGCGAAAAACACCCCCACCCTTCCCTCCCCTCAAGGGGGAGGGTTCGCGACACAACAGATGTTTGCCAAAGCCCCTCCCCTAGACGGGGAGGGGTTGGGGTGGGGTGGTGAAAGTGCGCGAAACAAAGCGACATGAACCTTGCTTATCCTTCGAACGCATCGAGTTGCAGGGCGACCTTGAGCCCATCGAGCGCCGGGCCACACTTGATCTGACAAGACAACCTTGAGCGGTCGATCTTGTAATCTGAATTGTCCAGCAAATCAGATTCCTCATCACCAGCGGGGCCAGTTGTGCCAATCCACGCCTCATCCACATGCACATGGCATGTTGCGCACGCCATCGCTCCGCCGCAGGCAGCACTAATGGCCACGCCAGCGCTGCGCATACATTCCATCACTGAGCCTTTAACAGTGCACGACACATGTCGCGCACTGCCATCTGGCAATACGACAGTCAGGTTCATCGGCCGTCCTGAACGGTGGTTAACAGGCTCGGCTCAGGCGATTTCTTTAGGCTGAAACGCCAAGCTTAGCCTGGATGCTGGAACTCGAGGTGGTGTGCTCGAATCTCAGCTTTTGGTTGGGCCTTGCATAATGGAAAGACCCATGGGCCATCAAGGCCGATTCATGGAAACCCGACAGAATGAGCTTTAATTTGCCGGGGTAATCGCACATATCCCCAATACAAAAGATGCCCTTCACGTTGGTTTCAAAACTCTCAGTATTGACCGGGATTTTGTTGCTTTCGAGGTTGATCCCCCAATCGGCAATCGGGCCCAATTTCATGGTCAGCCCATAGAATGGCAAAAACACCTCAGCAGGCACCTCGTACTCGCCCTTTTCTGCACTTTTGAGCGTGACGGATTCAAGCTTTCCGCCGGTGCCATTGAGGCGAATAGTTTCAGCAATCTGCAAATCGACCTTGCCTGCTTTGACCAGCGCATACATTTGATCGACGGTGGCTTGCATCCCGCGAAACTCATTGCGTCGATGCACCAACGACATCCCGCTCACGACAGGGTTGAGGTTCACCGTCCAGTCGAGGGCCGAGTCACCGCCACCTGCGATCATGACATTCTTGCCGCGGAAATTTTCCATGCGGCGCACGGAGTAAAACACCGACTTGCCCTCAAACTCATCTAACCGGTCGAGCTTGGGCTTCTTCGGTGTGAAGCTACCGCCGCCGCCCGCAATACAAATCACTGGCGCTTCGATGACAGTGTTGTCGTCGGTGGTAAGTCTCCATTTGCCATTCTCAAGCTTGGTCAGGGAAGTGGCCATCTCGCCTAAGTGCATGGTGGGTTTGAAGGGTTCAATTTGCGCCATCAAATCATTGACCAGGTCCTGGCCGGTAATTTTGAGGCGACTTGGAATATCAAGGATGGCTTTTTCAGGGTAGAGCTCGGCGCACTGGCCGCCGGGCTTATCCATAATGTCGATGACGTGTGCTTGCAGGCCCAACAGGCCCAATTCAAAAACGGCGAACAGTCCCACCGGACCGGCACCAATAATTATAACATCAGTGGAATGGTGTTGAACGTCCCCGTTCGGCATTGCGCGTGCCCCCCAGCACCTAAGATTGCTCGGCCCGAAAACGCTGCCACTGCTCGGCAGTGTCCAGATCCATTAACACCCCAGTGTCGTCAAATTCGACCTCGTAAACAAGGGATTCGTGAACGCCAATCAGGTGACGCGCACCCGTATCGCCCGAGACTTGACGCATATCCTCAAAGAACTGCCGCGCCCAGAGAATAGGATTGCCGCGTTTGGCGTTGTGGGTGGGCACACCGATGAGTTTGCTGTTTTGGGCATCAAACCCTTCCGCCAGGCGGCGCAGATGATCGGCCCGCAGCAACGGCATGTCGCCCAGGCAAACAAGCGCGGCTTGAGTTGTGGCACCCAGCACCCCAAGGCCAGCTTTAAGTGATGTCGATAACCCTTCGGCATAGTCTGGGTTTGTGACAAAGCGAACAGAGAGTCCCGCCAGTGCCGCACGGACGTCAGGTTCTTGGTGGCCGACGACCACAACAATCTCGCGCAAGCCAACCTGGGCAATCGTCTCGACAGTTTTTCGGATCAGCGGTTTACCATCAACCAGCATGAGCAATTTATTGGCCCCCCCCATGCGGCGTGATTGCCCAGCTGCCAACACCACAGCAGCAATGTTTGGCTGATGTTGTTCATGATCAGCTTTCACAGCGCGTTCACGCGGCAGTGGTCGCGCCTGAGTATCGACCAATAATCCGCCAGCCCCCATGCGCATGATGTCTTCACGCGTGACGGAAAGATTGGCAGCCAGCCGTTGCAGGACCCAATCAAAGCCATTGAGTTTGGGCGACCGTGCGCACCCCGGCAGAATAATCACCGGCACTGGGCCGATATGGCCCAGCACGAGCAAGTTGCCTGGGTCCACTGGCATGCCGACGTGATCTATCGCGCCACCAGATGCAACAATGGCCAAAGGAATAACATCACCACGATCAACCGTGGCTGAGGCTCCTGCGATGAGTATGATGTCAGGCTTTGTTGCCAGCGCATCAAAAATGGTCTTTGTCGTTAAGTCGGTTTGATGAGGGCACGCGCGCACATCATTCAACTTTCCAGAAACAGCAGTGATTCTTTCGCGCGTGATGGCCGTGGTTGATTCGATCACTGAGGGTTTAAGGCCAGGTAAGATGGTATTGATCAGGGTGAAGTTTTTGGGTTGGTATGAAATCACCCGTGCGGCTGGTTTGGGCAACGCCGCCTCGACCCCCGCCATAATGCGCGATGGCACACCAAAAGGGATAATTTTAACCGTGGCAATGGTTTGGCCCTGCCGCACGGCTGTTTTATCGGCCACTGAGGCAATGGTGATGGCTTCATCGACCATGTTGGCGGCGGTGATGGCTGCCCCATCAAGCATCACGATGCCATTGGTATCGGCGTCCAAATTACACCGGCCCGTATGCGCCTCTGACAACCGAACGCCACGGCCGGCAACGCACGCTGCTACGCGCGCAGCTGCTGCGTCCTCGCCCATATCGCCCTGCTCTAATCGCGCGCCGATAATTTCTACTGCGCCAACTTTTTTCAGCGCCGTGATATCATCAGGGCCAATGACATGACCTTTTTTGAGCGTGAGTCCATCACGCCTGAACGTATGGGCAAGAATAACGCCCTCTGACTCAGGTATGGGAAACGAAGCGAATTTCATGGTTGCTTACTTTTTCGCATCAACGCGCAGCACTTCAATCACCTGCGCCACGATCGACACGGCAATTTCAGCAGGAGATATCGCATTTATATCAAGCCCGACGGGGCCGCGAATGCGCGCCAGATCTGCGTTGGTGAAACCTTCATCCCGCAAACGTTCCAACCGCTTCTCATGGGTTTTACGGCTGCCCAGAGCGCCGATGTAAAACGCTGGCGAACGCAAGGCTGCGGCCAACGCAGGGTCGTCTAACTTCGGATCGTGTGTGAGTGTCACAACTGCTGTGCGCGAGTCAGGCTTAGCTTTTTTCATGCCGACATCGGGCCATTCTTCAATGGCTGTCGCGCCCGCAAGTTTGCCAGCC
>JANLSL010000658.1:0-2050 GCA_031362385.1 Alphaproteobacteria bacterium
GAAGCCTACAAAAATGCCGCAGAGCGCATGTTCCGGTATCCTGACGCTGATGCCTTTGTGATTCGCTCGACCATTGCCAAAGCATACAAGCTAAAGACCGAACGCATTCTGATGGGCATTGGCTCTGATGAACTGCTCAGCGCCCTGGTGCGCGCTTACGCTGGCGCGGGTGATGAAGTTTTGTATCCCACAGCAACTTTCCCGATGTATCGCATCTATACATTGGCAACAGGTGCGAGCGTTGTTCAGGCACCGGATCGTGATTATGGTACGGATGTCGATGCACTGCTGGCTCAGGTCACGCCGCGCACCAAGATTGTGATTATCGCCAACCCTAACAACCCAACCGGCACTTACACCTCAAAGCGCGAGCTTGAAAGATTACGAGCGGCCTTGCGCGATGACATTCTATTGATCATCGATGCCGCCTATGCCGAGTACGTCGAGCGCGATGACTTTGAACCAGGTGCAGCCCTGGTAGATGCGACCACCAACACTGTCATGACCCGCACCTTCTCGAAAATTCATGGCATGGCGGGTTTGCGGCTAGGATGGTGCTATGCCTGCGAAGACATCATCAGCGTTGTTGGGCGCATTCGCTCGCCGTTCAATGTGTCCACCCCGGCACAAGCTGCTGGCATTGCCGCACTGGAAGACACCGCTTTTCAACGCCGGGTGATAGACCATACCCGCAAGTGGCGGGAAATCGTGGTTCAACGCATGAAGGGGTATGGACTGTCGATCACAGGCACTGAAGGTAACTTTGTGAATATTGGCTTCCCCGATACTCCGGGGCGCAAAGCTACCGATTTGGACGCCTTCTTAAAGTCCAAAGGTATTTCCGTGCGCCCCATGGCGATGTTCGGCTTGCCACATCATTTGCGCATTACAGTGGGGCGTGACGAGGAGATGCAGGCGTTGATGGAAGCCATTGAAGCGTTCTACGCGCAGAGCAAATAGACCTTATTTCATGGGGTTGGTCCAATAGCGTTCATTGCGACCGCGCTGGAAAGCGATGGGGTCTTTGCGGATGTCTTCATGCATTTCTTTGGCACCAAGGCCTGCGTAAATATCTTCCGTGCCCTTCTCGACTTCGCCCAAAACATAGCGGGCATGATCAGGCGCTGACGTTTTAGCGTGGGTGCCCTTGGCTGACATGCGGCTTTCGACAGCACCTGTGAATACGCCGTGCACCGAGACATTAGACTTCATCAACTCAGCACGGATGCCAATCGTGGCCAATGATAAAGCGCCTTTGGCCGCGCTATAGCTTGAAAACTCCACCACGCAGAACATCGCACCCACTGAAAGAATATTGACGATCGCCGCCCCGCCATCACGCTGGGCTGCGGTGGCCGTCAGGTGCGGAGCAAAGCCACGGCACATTTCAACGTGGGCCCAGAAGTCAGTCTCCATCACCTTGCGGGCATCGGTCATATCAGGTGCGCCCAAGAACCGACGCTCAGCTGGCGTCTCGCTGCCCGAGATGCCTGCGTTGTTGACCAGTAAGTTGATGTCACGCGCAGTACCAAATGCTGCACGCCGGTGGGCATCGTTCGTAATATCGAGTGTCAGGGGCACCAGACGCTGAGGATCAAGAGCTACAATCGGCGCAAGTGTTTCAGGGCGACGGGCGGTTGCGTAAATTTTCGCAGCACCGCGTTCGAGCAACACTTCGACAAAGCCCTTGCCGATGCCTTCGTTGGCACCGGTTACGAGTGCCGTGCAACCGTGAACTTTCATAACAGCCCCTGATCATTTATTTGAAGCACAGCAACACCACGATACCGCAGTGCAGTAAGTGTTTAGCTTGATTCAACAAGTCAATAACAAGCTAGTCCGGCCACTGGTTGGTCATACCGGTATAACTCAACTCAGGTTCGCTGCAGCGCACACGACACGTAAAAAGAACTTATTTGAACTCACCTTTCGTCGCCACGGCGATGTGCAACACGTGACATGGCTCAAGCCCGACAAAGCGCGTGATATGGCCCTGCCCGCTGGTATCCCACATTGTCAGCATGTCGCCGCGTACAAACGAGCGGGTTTC
>JANLSL010000675.1:0-11706 GCA_031362385.1 Alphaproteobacteria bacterium
GCGCCAGTGCCCAGCGCCGTCAAAATTTTCAAGCGTTAGGCCAATTGGGTCCATCAGCTTGTGGCAACCCGCGCACGATGGCTCGGTACTATGGGCTGCCAGGCGATCACGAGCCGTTTTGTAAATCGGATTGGCGCTATCAGACACCAGCGTGAAATCAACATTAGCCGGAGGATCAGGCACCCTTTGACACATCAACGTTTCGCGCACTGCTTTGCCGCGCAGCGTTGCAGAACTGCGCCCGGGGTGGGAATGAAGCGACACAAAACCTATAAAAGATTGGATCCCCACATGCTGATCGCTTTTAGCAAATTCAAATTCTGCCCATCCATCTGGGTCTGCAGCAGGCGCGCGGTATACCATTCCTAACGGCGCACTTATGAATGTTTTGCGAGTTGTGAATAACTCTCGATAGTCACTCTTTTTTATGAGCAGGTGGTCGACAATCGTTCGCAGTATTTGTTCGCGCGCGTCTTTGACCGTGGCCAGACCGAAAGCGGGATAAATAACCGAATCTTTTTGCAGAGTATCGAACGCTTCGAACGCAAGCATGTCATTAAAAAATGCGCGCGTGCCGTCCTCAATCCGAGGCGAGGCCATCAATCGCGCAACCTGTTTAGCTATTCCGTCACTATTGCCAAGCTCGCCTTTCTCGGCGGCCGTCAGCAAAGCATCATCGGGCGAGGTGTTCCAAAGAAAGAAACTCAAGCGTGCCGCTTTGGCATAGGCGGTTAAGCGCACCCCGCTTTGCGCCTTCTCGTCTCTTTCTGTTGTGTCGCTAATGAAAAGAAACTCTGGCGCCACAAGCATCGCAGACAAAGATGCGGCAAGACCGCTGTAAAAGTTTTTAAGCTCTGTTGCTCCCAGTGCAGCAAGCTCAACTTGTAACTTTAATTCTTCATCTGTCAGTTGACGGCGATATAGTAAACGCCCGGTGTTCTGGAAAAATTTTGTGGCACAGACCGTGTCGACGGCGTCTTCGGCACTTGGACGGCAGGGCACTAACCAATCGCGGTGCGCATTATCAACGACTTGAGTTGCGATAGCGCGGGCGAGGTTGTCATAGAGTTCGTACGAGGAGCTGTTGATAATTGACGCGCTGGCACCGAGCGCCAACAGGCCATCAGTTCTTGTCAGCGGCGCAAAGCGGCCTCCGATAACTATATCTGGGCCAAACACGTCGGCGATAATCTGCCGATACTGATTTTCAGTTAAACGCCGCATCAGTGGCGGTCCACCAGCCGACTCTGGCTCTTGCGGACTGCAGGCGCTTAAAGTCACGAAAGCCGTTAAGGCAAGGGCAAGGCGGCGAAGCATTAACGCTGCCCCCCCGCCTGCGCTGTTTTGACGGCGGGGTGAATGATAAAAGCTGGCAGGGCCTCGATGTTCATGGCCGTCGATATCGCTGTGCACTTTCCCGTTTGTGGATCGGGGTAGCCATCGGCCAACTCTTTCGCCGCAACATACACGGCAGGGCAGCTCCATTGACCCGTCACCAGAACGGATTCAATTCTGCGGATATAATCCCACCAGTTATCAAAATCGTGATAGCCCGCGATCATGCCCATCTCGGGCGTGCCATCGGCTTTTGCGGCCACAGGCAGCTCCAAGCGCAGGCTTTTGATATACATTGTGCCCGTCGTTTGATGGGCATAAAGCGGCAAGCGCGCGTCGGTCGCCTCGGTGATCAACTTTCCATCGACGATTTTGCCCTTCGCGACGGTGTCATAATGTGGCGTCTCGCTGGGGCGATAACTCGCATAAGGTAAAATTTTGCCAGTCGCATCCTTGAACAACACATCACGTGTGGTGTGAAACGACACCTTTACGTCAGGGTCATTCTGCTCATCATCGACATCGCTCACCTCGATGAGAATCATCCCCACGCTAGAATCGCGGCGCTCGCGGTCGGCATGTGATTCTACATATTCACCTTTGCGCCAACCATAGATGCAGCCCAGAAGCCGATACATTTGATTGTCGACTTTGGTCGTGCCGTCTGGCGTTGTAAATTTTTCGTGCTTACAGGTCTTGGCCGTTGCTGTGCCGTCGTCTGTTCCATCGAGATTAAAGCCATAGCCAAGCTTGCCTTTCACAAGGCGTAGGGGCGGATCCTTCACAACCTCAGGCATCCAGCAGACATCTTCTTTGTTGGGGCCGCGCAGTACCGACATTGGCCTGCGCGGAGGATCGACGGGCTCGATCGCGCCACCATTCGTCAGGCGGTCGCGATCCATGGGTGACAGACCCTTCCACCACAACTCGTCATTACCTATCGCAAGGCCGTCAGGGCATTCGTCGTAATATTTCGTCTCGTACATCGCAGTTAACCAGGACGGGATGATGTACCCGAGAGTTTTTTTCTCAGCAGCTTGTGCCGTTGTTGCTGATGATGCGGCAAGCGCAATCAGTGCTGCATAGGCATACATTTGACGTGAGAGCTTCATTGCGTCACCACCTGTGGAGCACGAACATCAAGTTGACCGCGGATTTCACCGAGGGGGAATTTTTCGGTCGTGATCGTGATGTAGGTCCATCCATAAAGAAGATATTGCACTTGCGCCTCTGTGAGCGGCGCCGAGCCTTTGAGTGGGCTTTTTGAACCCTTGGGGGCAAAAGTTAGGATCGCTGCACCATTCGCACCAGGTTGTGCAGGGCCGTAGAGCTTGATCGACGTCGGAGGCCCCGACAGATCTTTAAATGTAATGTTCCACGATGCAGTGAGCTTTGTGAGGTCGACATGAAAGTTGATCTCTCCACGACCTGGGCTTTCGGTGTATTTCGTCTGCCACTCTGCCGCCATTTCAGCATAAAAATCACGCGAATCTTGCGCAAAGGCGTACGGTGAGACCAGCAGCACGTATAGACCGACCAAGATACCGCGAGCGAACGTCATTACCGCCTTTGTCCCTTCCAGCGCCGAGATGCCGTTCAGTCTTCGCCCTTAGTTGCCGTCGATCCCCAAAGCAGACAACAGGCGCGACACCGGATTGGGTGTGGTTTTCGCCACGGTCGCGGACTCGGGGTGAACAATAAAAGCTGAGACGGCGGCAAAATTGAAGGCCGATGAAAGTGTCGTGCACTTACCAGTTTGCGGGTCAGGGTGACCGTCGGCGATTTCATACGCGGCTTTGTATATGGCTGGACAATCAGAAAAACCGCTTGATGCAATTGGGCCAACGCCGCAAGCATAAAATGTGAGCTGATCAACGCCGTAATAACCCGCGACCATACCCCTGGCTGATACACCATCTTCCGAGAGTTCTAAGCGCATCCGCATATCGCGAACCAATTGATTCATGTAGGTGTAGTTGCCGTAGAAAGGTAAATTGACGTCGCCCGACTCAGTGCTCACAACGCCATCAAGAATTTTGCCTTTGACGCGACTGTTATAACGAGGCTTACCGTTGGCCGTGTCGGTACGGTAGCTTGAGTACGCTACGAATCCACCAGATCCATTCAAAGTGTACTGGTCAATGGATCGGTAGAACGTCACTGTTACGTCATTATCATTTTTGAGATCGTCGACATCCGTGATCTCAATCAATGTCATGCCAAGTCCGTTCGACTTGCGGTTCTCGTTAGCATTGACCTGATACTGCCCATACGATTGATAGCCGTAGACGCAGCCAAGCAAGCGATAGAGTTGGTTATCGACGGCCGGTGCGCCATCAAGGCCGACATATTTATCATGCTTGCAGGATTTAGACGTGGCGCGGCCGTCATCCGTTCCATCTAAATTCATTCCGTACGACGCTGGGCCTTGGGCCAAAAGTAGTGGCGGCGCATCAGCAGAGGTCGGGTTCATCGCGACGTCTTGGCCATTTTTGCCGCGACGTATGGCAAACTGATAACGATCAAGACGCGTCTTAAGGCCGTTGTCGGTATATTTCGCCCGATCATCTTTCGAAAGGCCGCGCCACCAAATTTCATCGTAGCCGGGGTTCATGCCCATGGGGCATTCGTCAGCAAACTTGGTCTCATTCAGAGCAAAATTCCAGGTCGTCACAACAAATCCAAGCGTTTGGCTCGCTTTGCTGGCAGCAATCGAAGGTTGCGAAAAGAATGCCAAAAAACAAAATGCCGTCAACGCAAGTACTAACTTAGTGCCTGTTCCAAATATGTATTTGCTGTTTTGTTTCATAAGGCGATTATCTCCTCACGAGGCTGCATTGCACGTTTAAAATGCAAAGTGCCCGTATCCCGGCCCCAAACGATCTGCCCCGCCATCCCCGGTTTTAGACCTAAGGGCGCGGCTGCCTTCTGAGCTGGCCCCGCAGCTCGCCGGCTTTCCATTTTTGGCTGGTAATATTCACATAAACGCGGCCAGTAATCAGGTATTGGAGCTGACCATCGTTTAAAATCGCCGATCCTTTAATTGGCGAATTCAACCCGTTTGTCGCAAAGTCAATCAGCATGCCCGCATTAGCGCCAACATTCTCTGGCCCAAACAAGCCTACAGTGAGGGGCGGCGAGCTGAGGTCCTGATAGGTCACCGTCCACGTGATTTTTAAGGTTTCACGTTCGAGCACAATTTCGGCACGGCCCTTGCCTTTGCTGTAAGTCGGGGTGCTTTGCTCGTCGTCAGAAAGTTCGGACGTAAAAAGAATGTCATTTTCTGCGGCGTGTACGACAGGTGCCGGAGCCGTGAGCACCAAAACTGACAGAATACCAAATGCAAAAAAAGCCGCATCGCGATTAGGGCGCATGAATCCTCACTCTGCAGGTTGGCTGAGGCTAAGGGCCCATACTAACCGACTCAAGTCGATACACAGCAGGCTTCATTTGATAATGCTTGCACTATGTCCATAGCACGGGCGAGTTTTGTTAATCACGTTGTCAGCGGTGGCGGCCAAGCCTAGCTTCTGTCTTTAATTCAAAATCGCGAATCACAGTCGGGTGCTAAATGCCACAGACCTTGCCGTCGCTTGGGCGTCGCATGATGATGGTTGGCGCTACCGCAGCCCTTGCAACACGCCCTGTCCGTGCCGAACAACGAGACCATCCGGGGTTTGCGCTCGGTCGCCCGCACACAGACTTTGTCCAGTCACAAATTGCGCCCTCACGCGTGTTAACTGAAACGGGTTCGCAGCCCGGCGTCGACGGCACAACAGTGTCATATGATGCGAAAGGAACGCGGGCTGTAACCGTAATCATGCGCTATCCTGTCGCTTGGAAAATGTTACCGCCGCACTATGTGAATAGCGACCAAGAGTTCTTCGTCCTCAATGGCAGTGTCTCCTTCAATGGCATAATCTATACGACAGGTGATTATGCATATTTTCCGGCGGGGCATCATCATGACTTAATCGAAAGTCCCAACGGTGCAACGGTGCTTACATTTTACGAAGGTGAGCACAAAGCTGTTTACGACACCGCCCCTCCGGGCATGCTGCTACCCAATAAATTCATTGAGAAAAAATCTGCCAGCACTTTGCCATGGTCTGCAGGAACACCCGAGGACAAAAAAATGTGGGGGCGCTCTGCGCGACGCAAGTTGCTGCGGTCTGATTCTGCAACCGGTGAAAGCACTTGGATTCTATCGGTAAGTGCTGATGATCGGAACGTCATGCGACCCACGGCGGTTCACCAAGCCGTAGAAGAAATGTTCGTTTTAGATGGTGACGTCGCCACGCCCCATGGTCCGATGCACTCGGGTTCATATGCTTGGCGAATCCCAGGAACGCCGCTCGGACCATATGGAACGAAAGGCGGATTCAGCGCGATCTTTCGCAGCAAAGGTGGCGTCCTCAAAACAACGTTTTCGAAAACAATAAAGCCTGTGAATTGGGACGCACCCTACAATCCGGTGGTGGTCGAAGCACAAAAGTCGTGGGTCTTGACCCCGTTTGATCCAGCCCGACTCTACTAATTTCTGCCCGGGTCAGCACCTTGAGCGCGCGACAATATCTGGGACTTTGATGCGCAATTTACTGCCCCTCATTTCATTCTGTACCATCACCTCATTATACGGGCCCTGCTCAGCGGCTGACGCTTTCTAAATACCTCGCACGTCTTAAATGCCTATGGAATGAGTGTTCCTTGCATTTAATTCATCATGCACAGGCGCGGGCGAGGTAAGTGGAAGTAGCCACCCCGGGCAAAACCGTCAATCCGCCTAAAGCCCGGCCGCCTGAAACCCTGATTTTTCACGGTCGCCAAACTCAAATTTTGATGATGGTGTTGCCCAGCAGCCGCCCTAACGCCAGGGCTGGCGTAACGCTCATTCCGCCGCAGACTGAACGGCCCATCATCTGCCCCATGCCCAACAGTTCGCCCGCGGCATACAGATTTTTTACGACGCCACCATCCTGACGAACGACCCGCAGTTCACCATCGACCGCAAGGCCGCCATAGCTGGTGAGATTCCAGCTATAAAGTTCGAGCGCATAGTAAGGAGGCTTGGCAATCGGCAAAGGCATGTGCTTACGCCCCAATGCATCTTGCCCTGACGCCTGAGCTTTGTTGTAGGCTATGACCGTGGCCAACAACCCCGCCTTGTCAACGCCAGCCTTGCTCGCCAATTCTTCAATGGTCTTGGCTTTGGTGAAAAATGTAGTGCCCGTCTCGAAAGCATTGCGCGTGTCTTCAGGCGTCCACGGACCACCGAAGCCCCCCGTTGCCAGGGTCGGAGCTTTGGCAAAGATCGCATCGTCGAATACGACCCAGCATCGCTCTCCGGGTTGGGCGCGAAGGCCTTGCTCATAGACGTCGTGGCTGAGAACATCTTCCTGGATGAATCGCTTACCATCGGCCCCAACAATAATTTCCCAAGGTGGACGGTCGCCAGGGAAATGCCGGACGAGAGCGCGAATTTGAGTCGGCACATCGCGATCAACCAGGACCGCGCCAAACAGTGGCGTATGATTCTGCCCACCGCGGACATAACCCCCGACCGACACGCCCAACTTGATACCAGCACCCAGGCTCGTGGGTGCAGTCATGTTGGTATACATTGGCGCACCATCGAGCTTTTTGTAGAGCTCTGGGTTATAGGTGTAGCCGCCGCAGGTCAGCGCCACGTTGCTGGACGTGTATTTGACCAAAGCCCCCTTGCCATCGCGGACTGTAACACCTGAGACCGCGCCAGATTGGGTTTGCGTTAATTCCGTCACTTCAGAATTCAGCAAAACTTTCACGCGTCCGCTATCAATATGTGGCTTCAGTTTCTTTTCAAGAACGTCAAGGATGGCCGTTGCTCCGCCCTTTTTGGCCCAGGCGTAGCGAGCCCGTGAATAAGGTTCATGGGTGGTGCCCGTTACCGGGTGCGTATCGCCAACCACGAATCCATTGTCAGTCAGCCAGTCGAAAACAGGCGCAGCATTATCCACCGCCAGCTTGACCAACACCTGATCTGCCGTGCCCTTGCTGATGCGCATAATATCATCGAAATGAATTTTGGGCGTATCATCAATGCCTTTGGCTTTCTGAAGCTTAGTGCCCGCGGCGCTCATCTGGCCGCTTGATAAAAATAATGTTCCGCCCAAAGCACTCCCTGCATCCACGATCAAAACCCGGGCCCCGCGCTCGGCGGCAAAGAACGCTAGCGGCAGGCCAGCATTACCGCCGCCCACGACAATGATGTCGAAGGGCTTGTCAGCCGCAATACTCGCGCGTGGCAATTGCAGCACTCCCGATGCAATCGTTACGGCGGAAAGAAATTGGCGTTTTGAAATCTTACCCTGAGAATGCTTGGTCATTTTAGCCCTTGGTCATTTATTGCGATGGCTCAATGCTATTTCAAGCGCGGACTAATTACATTTATGTCGGCTTGTAGCCTTGCACGTCTTGGAAGGCCGTTCCGGTTTTGACAGCAACTTTCATATCGACGAACCCAACCTTCCTCATCAGCCCCGGCAGATCCGTCTCACGATAGCTCGGTGACCACACTTCATTATTGTAGCGGTGATCTTGCCAAATTGACGCCTTGCGCATGATATCTCCGGGGCCCCGGTACCCTGGGTTTCCCTTCGTCACGAAGTCGACGGGGTAGAACGAACCGCCGGGACGGAGCACACGGAAAGCCTCGGCCAGAATTTTTTCTTGCGCATCAGGATGCACTTCGTGGTGCATAATGTAGCTAACAACAATATCGAAAGAGCCGCTTTCAAATTTCGTGTCTTCCGCAAGCCGTTGAGCAAAGTTGACATCGAGCCCCATTTTCAAGGCGCGGTAGTGCGCCCACCGGACCATTGGCCCGCCGACGTCAATTCCCCAGACCTCTGCATCTGGGAATCGTTCTTTCAGAGATGTGGCAAAGGCCCCAAAGCCTGTGCCCATGTCGAGAATGCGCCGGACCTGGCCATCGGCTGGCAGTGGTGTTTCTTGTGCCAACGCAAGGTGATGCTGCAAGTGATCATTGTTAAACACATTGCGATCAAACTGCTTAAAGCCGTATTGGGAGATAGCCCCAGCGAATGGATCGCCGACATACCCACCGGGCTGGATGTGAATTTCATGCCGCGTGTAATCTGGGATTTGTAAATTCGGGTTGAGCTCAAGGTGGCCCGGCCCCGTCTTATCGGCTTTTTCGAGCTCAGCTAAAATCGCAGCGCCGTTTTCGTGAAAAATGGAATAAATGTTCGACCACATCTGCTGCTGGCCGCTGATCCAAAGGCGCGCATACATGGCATACATTGGGTGCTGCATCAGCGCTGTCCACGCCGCCTCAGCGCTGATGTCGGCATCCATAGCCACGCCCTTTTCAGCCATGACCTGCTTCATCACGCTTGGCATGTGACTGAATTCTTTTCCGATAGCTGCACGAAACGAGCTCAAGAAATCTTGAGTGCTTTGCTGATCAAGCTTCGGCAACCGCATCGAGTGCCGCGCTTCCTGCTCTGGCGTTTGATGGTAAGGGTCAATCTTAACATCGGTCGTTTTCGCGGAAGCAGTCTGACTGTGCGTGGCCATGGCTAACGCTGTTAACATCGGGGCTATGGCGAGAGTCTCACGGCGGTTCATAGGATTGCTCCTTGTTTCAATTGAGTATCTTAACTAATTCGGACGCTATTGTTAAAAGCGGTTATGTTCGCCTTTTGCTCATTAAGCACGAGCAAAATAACTTTACTTGGCTGCCTGCGGAGGGAAGTTTGTTTCGCGCGCCAATACACCAAAGAGTCGTCGCGCTAGCTTTTGACGTTCCTCGTCCCATTCGACCTCTTCCTCTTTGGTCGGTCTATATCCTTCAATGGCGGCGCTCGATGCCGGGATTTTCTTTTCCGCCAGCTTCTCCGAAATGATTTGCCGCTGCTTGAGAGCCCAGATTTCACTGCCGATGGCAATTGAAACAGAGACGAGGTTGTCAATGTGCGGGCTGCCGAGCCACACTTGCTTGTCGGTGTCAGATTTAAAGAAATCTGCGGCGAACGTTTCTTTGCCGCTCGCCACCTTTGTTGCTTTAGTTACATCGACCATCTGAGATGCTCCTGTCCTGATTTCGACAACGGTATTCCTGACTATTGCAGGATAACCGACAAACGAAGCGTAGAAACATAATTCGTAATACTTTTTGAATTCACCGCCTCATGCGCTCACAAGGCAAACGGCGAGTCGAATCATCATAACCCCAGAACTTCACCGTGACACTCTAGGGATTGCGAAATTCTGGCATGGCAAGGCCTGCGCAACGAGCGCCAATTTACTGGCATCCCCGCACTGACCCCTACGGACGCCAAGGCAAGGTAAGCACCTCAAGCAACATTAGTGCTCTATTTTCCGACTAATCTTGTTATGTCGTCAAATACTGAAAACTGAATGCGTCATCATATTTTGTGATTACCGGAACGGCCCGTTGACATTGTCCATTCTTAGTATTCAAAGTTGCTGCGTCAGCTTTTCAACGTGCGCCTCAATTCGCCCCAATACATTTGCGACCATACTGCAAAATTGCGGACCCTGAATGCTTGACTTGCAAAACCTTCGACGATTTCTAGCTATCGCAGAGCACGGCAATATGACTCGCGCCGCACGCACGTTAGGGATTGTCCAGCCAGCGCTATCACGCAGCATCAAACTGCTCGAAGACGATTTGGGCGTAACTCTTTTTGAGCGAACGTCCCACGGGATCGTTCTCACCGTTTACGGGCAGCAGCTTGTGCCTTACGCGCGCGCCATCATGACAGATGTTAAACGCGCGACCGAAGAGCTGCAGGCGACAAAAGGATTGCTCGCCGGCCACGTCACCTTTGGTGTCACCTCGAACTACGCTGATAATGTAGTTCTCGATGCCGTGCTCGCCCTTCACTTGAAATGGCCAAACCTCAGAGTGACGATCAGGGAGGGCCTTTATGAGGAAGTTGTCGCGGGCATATTGAAGTCAGAGCTAGATTTCGGATTTGGTTTACTTCCACCGCCTCATGCAGGGATAGAAGCATCGGGTCTTTTGACCGAGTCACTTTTCTCTCACCGCGCGTCTGTTATGGCGCGTGAAGGACATCCGCTCGGAAAGCTGCGCAAGGTCCCTTTGAAGATGCTCTGTGAATACGAATGGGTAATTTTGGGGCCAGAAAAAGCGATGGACCCCTATTTCAGGGCAACGTTTACGAAGATGCGCTTGCCGATTCCGCGCAAAGTCATCGAGACGCACTCAATTCCTTTAATCAAAAAAGCACTTCTAAATTCTGATTTGATCACGATACTCCCTCCGAATGTTGTTGCTGCCGAGGTCGATTGCGGGCAGCTCATTGCATTACGCTGCCCGGAGGCTGAAGTTCAATCACACTCAGGATTCATTAGCCCCTACCGCACCTTTGAACCCCCCGCAGTTATTGCAATCAAGGGTGAGCTCAGAATGCAATCTCGAAAATTCGGGCCCGAGTTCACTTTGAGCAAAAAGCCTCGAACGAACAGCTCTCTGAGCCTATGACTGTAAATTACATATGATCTCGCTCAACGCAAATTAGCTGCCGAAGCATTTTATTTGGGACAAACATTTTCTAGAATAAGGGAACATCCGATGACTTCAAATTCCAAGCTAAAAATATCACGCCGCGCTCTGGCTGCCACAACTGCGACGCTTGCAGCGCTCAAAGCAAGCGGTGCCAGCGCGCAAGATGCAATTCCCGCCGTGAAGTACAAGCCCAATCCACCGCCGGAAAAAATCACACTCCCCAAGATGACACGTGGCTATGTGAACGGCCCCTACGGGCAGGTTCATTACCAAGATGGAGCGAATAAAGGGCTACCCCTGATCCTTATCCATCAAGCGCCGATGAGTTCACGCCAGTTTGAAAGCGTATTCAAACCGTTTATGGATCGTGGAATCCGACCAATTGCGATTGATTGCCCTGGCTTTGGTATGTCTGACGTAACGAGCTTCGTGCCCAAGGTAGAAGATTGGGCCAAAGCTGTGCCGCCGGTACTTGACCATCTGGGCCTGAAAAAGGTCGATGTCTTGGGTCATCACACCGGCGGAATGGTTGCCACCGAGGTTGAACAACAGTTCCCAGACCGCGTACGAAAGCTTGTGATTGGCGGCCCATTTCCAATGACGGAGGCCGAGCGGGAGAAATTCCTTGATGGGGCGCAGCGCAGCGAAATCGACTTCGTTTACAAATCTGACGGCAGCTAACTGGTCGCTTCCTTCATGGGGCGTTATAGGATGTATTAGAGTTCTGGCTCAAACCCTGTTCCTATGCTGATGACGAGCTACACGGTCGATCGGTTTGTAGGCTACGGACCGTTTTGGTACGGCCATCACGCTGA
>JANLSL010000687.1:0-1784 GCA_031362385.1 Alphaproteobacteria bacterium
TCAGCCTGATCTGGTTCTGACCAGCATTTACGCCCCGCAAGCCACCCGTTCAGCGTTGCGCCGGATGGGCATTCCAACCGCTGAATTTGGAGTGCCCCTGAGTGTCACAGAAAGTATTGCGCAAATTCGCACTATGGCCCAAGTGGTGGCTCTCTCTGATCGCGGAGAAGCCATCGTCGCTGCAATTGACGCAGCACTTGCCGCCGCTGTACCGCCCGCTGGTACAACGCCCCTCACGGCATTGGTGTTCCAATCCAACGGGTTTGCGGCTGGCGGCGGCGTGTTGATTGATGAATTGTTGGCCCGCACTGGGTTTCAAAATGTTGGCGCGCGCTATCAATTGGGTCAATTTGGTATTGTCTCGCTTGAACACCTCATCGCCGACCCGCCACAAATTTTGCTGGCGGGCACATTCGTCAGTGACGAACTCACCTGGGGCGATCGTATCGCGGCGCACCCCGCACTGGCTGGTACCACGGGGCGCATGATGCGCGCAGAGTTCCCCGAGAGTTTACTTTTGTGCGGCGGCCCGGTGATTGTTCAAACCCTGGCGGTGCTGGCTGAGGCCCGCCGCAAGTATGGTCGCAAATACGCGAGCGCGTCACCATGAACGTGAAGCACCGTTCCAGTTTAATTGCGGCTCTCATCTTGCTGTTGGTCATTCTGGCGATGGTCAGCCTCGCGGCAGGCAAAGTATGGGTGCCGTGGAGTGCGTGGTTTAGCCTCAATGATGATCCACGCTGGTTGATTATTCTGGAACTGCGCGTGCCACGTACAATCTTAGGAGTGGCGATTGGCATAGCACTTGGAATGTCAGGTGCTGCATTACAAGGCTACACCCGCAATCCATTGGCTGATCCTGGTGTGTTGGGTGTCTCAGCTATGGCGGCCATGGGCGCGGTGCTGACCATGTTTTTTGGTATAGCTATCAGCGCCCCGTGGGTGTTGGCCACTGGTGCCATGATCGGTGCCATCGGTGGCGTTGCCGTGTTGATGGTTTTGGCAGGTGCGGGCTCAAGTATTGTCACGTTCATCTTGGCGGGTGCCATTTTGAATACCATCGCCTCGGCTGGGGTGGCACTAGCCTTGAGTTTCTCGCCAAACCCGTGGGCCTTGAATGAAATCGTCAACTGGCTGATGGGGGCACTTGCTGATCGCAGCACTGATGATGTGCGCATGGCGGTGCCGTTTATTATGATCGGTTGCGCGCTGTTGCTGACCACCAGCCGCGCGCTTGATGCGCTGACGCTGGGTGAAACCGGCGCACGATCTTTGGGCATACGCTTAGGCCTCACGCGCGCCATGCTTGCCGTAGGCGTTGGCCTTGCAGCCGGGGCAAGTGTAGCAGCCGCCGGTGTTATCGGTTTTGTCGGGCTGGTGGTGCCGCACATCATGCGGCCTTTGGTCGGGGCCCGTCCTGGTGCGCTGCTCATTCCCAGTGGGCTCGCAGGAGGAGTTTTAGTATTGGCGGCCGATATTGTTGTGCGTGTACTTCCGTCCATCGCCGAAATCAAACTAGGTGTGGCGATGGCCGCCCTTGGGGGCCCGTTTTTCCTGGCACTGCTGATTGCACTGCGGCGGCGCGCCACATGACCGACTTTCGTATTTCAAATATTCATGTGCGCTTGGGTTTCAAACCCGTTCTCAAAGGCATCAGTGCGACGTTCAATCGCGGCCACGTCACCGCCATCATCGGCCCCAACGGTGCGGGCAAATCAACACTGCTCAGTTGCATGGCGGGCCTGCGTGCGCCTGACCTTGGCGATATTCACCTGGGCGATACA
>JANLSL010000689.1:0-1787 GCA_031362385.1 Alphaproteobacteria bacterium
CACCCCAAGATCAAGAAAGCCCAAGGGCCCATGACCCAACGCGCAGACGTGGCAGTAATGATGTGGAATGACGAGAAGATCGGCAAGCTCAAGAAGCTGTGGCAAGAAGGCCTGACCACTGGCGAAATTGGGAAGCGTTTAGGGGTTTCAAAGAACGCCGTGGTGGGCAAAGCCCATCGCCTTGGTCTCAAGGGCCGCCCGTCACCCATCAAGCGTGCCGAAGTTACCCAGCCCGCAACGGCATCTTCAGCTTCATCTGGATCCGCAGCTCCATCTTCACCTGTGGCTCCGGCTGCACCTAAAAAGCAGGCGGTGAAGGTGTTCACCCTGATCGACCTCAATAGCAATACCTGCCGGTGGCCGATTGGTGACCCGAAGCATGAAGACTTCCACTTCTGCGGGAAGGGCGTTTACCCGGGCAAGCCATATTGCCTCGACCATTGCGCCCAGGCGTACGTGGGTTCGAACAAGCCCCGAACCGAGCAAGCGGCTTAAGTCTGCCCAAGTTTAATTCCGCTTATTTTTTCTTCCCAAAGGCCGAGGCAACGTTTTGCTGGTAGGCCGACTTTTGGGGGACGCCCTTTGATTTATCTTGCTTGGGCTTCTTGGCTTCGCGACCGCTTTTTTTCTCGCCTCTGGCCATGGGACTGGCTCCTGTCACGTTGAGTGGAGCACTACTAGGCGCGTAAGGGCTTATGAAGTCCAGATAAATTACGCAGCCTGCGCACGTTGTTCTTTAGAAAAATGTTGTGCGTAGAAAAACGCGAACCCGGAAAGGCTCAGCTTGCGTCAAAATTCCGCTGGGCCCTGCATTCCAGGGCCGCGAGGTGCCAATGTTGGCAGCAAGGATGCGAAGTTGTGAGGGCAGCCCCAGCAGCTTGAAATCATAGCGCGTGCCAATGGAAAGAGTTGCGATATCAGTTGTGTTGAATGCGCCGCTGGCGATGGCCACGCGCGGGCTTTGCCAGGTGGCGCGCGCATCAACCGACCAGCCCTTGGCGAAACTGAGCCACCCAAGTTGGTGATTAACGCTGGCCACCAGGACATCAGATGACACACCCACAGGTTTTGATGTCGCCACACCCGGACGCGACAAGCGCGGGTTCATGGCAAGCGCACCCAATACAACAGTAGTTCCAGGTGATACTTCGCCGCTGAGTGAAAGCTCGGCCCCCCGGTGGCGCACATCGCCCACCAGCGTATAAATGCCATCGGCGCGCAGGCCCGGCGTCATTTTTGAAACTTGGAAACCCGCAACTGACAGCGCCAGCTTTGGCGTAATGGCATGGCGCACACCAAGCTCATAAGATTCAGCAATGACAGGTGGCAACACTTCGTCGCGGTTGCGTGTGTTCTGCGGCGCAATGCCTGTTTCTTCAATACCCTTCACCGTATTGGCAAACAAAGTGGTCTCTGGGCTCAATGCCAGCACCGCCGAGCCATTATACAGCCAGCGGGTTTTGTCGCGCTCGGAGCGCACACTTAAAGGTGACGTGACGGTTTTATCGTAACGGCTGCGGTGCAGGCCTGCGCGCACCTCAAGTATGTCACCAAACTTACCCGTGTACCCCGCACTGCCGGTCAGTTGGTCGACGTTTTGCAGTGTACCGCCGGGTGGAACGGGAAATACCGGCTCAGGTCCATACGCAAAGTTGTAAATGCCAAAGTTGATACGGCCCAAGTTCAGCGGCGGAACTGTAATGGCAATCGCGCGTGTGCGCCGGTTACGCACAGCGGCTGTCAGTGTGTTGGTCACGCTTCCGATCACGAATTGTTTGGCCAGCACA
>JANLSL010000056.1:0-4719 GCA_031362385.1 Alphaproteobacteria bacterium
GGCGGCGTCTCGTGCGCCAGCACAGGCCACGACGTGGCTGAGGCTTGGCACCTGCGCGCGAATCGAGATCACGTTGGCCAGCGAGGCAGGATCACAAATGACCAGCTTGCAGCCAGCGTTGTTCAGACGAAAGGCCAGTGCTTCACGGCGCTCTTTAATTTCTAATTGGCCTCGGTCGCATCCGTGGCGGTAAATATTGCCCGGATCGTGCGCGCCACCGGCACCCGGTCATCAAGGCGGGTGACGTACTTGCTGGCATTCTGTTGCAGGTGAAACTGGCAGCGCTGCCAAGGCACGGACGGCAGCACCGCACGGCGCGCCGCACGCAGCCCCGCATGGTCATCACTGACGATGTATTTAACGCCCGTGAGCCCGCGCGCAGTCAAGCTCTCCAGAAAGGCTCTCCAATGCACCTCGGCCTCGGAGAGCGCCACCGACACGCCGAGCACGCGACGTTTACCCTTCTCGTCAATGCCCAGCGCAATGAGAACGGCGCAGTCGACGACCTGCCCGCCGGTGCGTACCTTCTCGTAGCGCGCATCGAGCACCACGTAGGGGGTGGCCCCCAGCGCCCGATTACGCCACGCCTCAAGGCCGCAATCGAGCTTCTCTGTGCAGCGGCTGATCTGGGTGGAGCTTAAGCTGATCTCGGGGCCGAGCAAGCTTTGCAGCACGGTGATGACCCGGCGTGTGGAGACACCCTGCGCATACATCTCAGCTAACGCCAAATTCATGGCCTGTTCGGAGCGTGAGCCCTTCCCCAATGCGCTCGGGTAGAAGCCACTGCCGCGCACCTGCGGCACATCGAAGTCAATGCTTCCCAGACGCGTGAGCATGGTCTTGTTCTTGTATCCGTTGGCGTGATCGACGCGAGCGCTACTCCGCTCAAACGGGGCGGCTTTCAAGTACGCGGCCCGCTCGATCACCGTAATGTCGACGAGGGCGCGTGATTCAGAGAAATAGGCGTCATTCCGGAAGCTGTATCCCCAAACTCCGCGCTGTCCCCCTCCTGTAAGCGCAGTCCGATAGTCATGTGCGGTGATCGCTGATAGGTCGGCGCGGGGGACAGCGCGAATATGGGGCCTGCTCTCATCATCAATAAGGAAACAATTATGCGGATTGCCAAATTCTTTGTCGCAGCTTGTATGCTGCTAGTCGCCACGCTCAGCAATGCCCAGATACCCATTGAGCCCATCTCATCAACAGCCTCGTCCACGTATTCCGGGTATCCGACGTCCTATGCCACTGATGGATCAACGGCGACCTTTTGGTCGTCCGGCGTTTTCGGCGTGTCAAACCCTTGGATTGAACTGTACTTGGGCGAAAGCAACGTCAACGCAGCGACGCAAATACGGCTACTAACAGCGCAAGATCCTTCTGGTAACACTACACATGTTGTGACGGGAACCACTATCACTGGCAGTTCGGTGTCTCTCGGCACGATAAGCGGGAACACCGTTGACAGCCAGTGGCTGGAGTTGAATTTTTCGCTAGTACAGCTGCGCTATATCCGCGTCACGACAACACAGAGCCCATCTTGGGTTAATTGGCGCGAGATTCAGATCTCTGGGCCACCGCCACCAACCGGTACGCTCGTAGCCGCGCCAGCAACTTGCATCATTGTGTCTCCGGCGACCACATGCAATTCAACGGTCACGTGGGCCACTCAGAACGTACCATCCCCAGGCGTGTCGCGCCTATGGCTTCGCTCAAGCCCTGTCGGATCGGGAATTTTTATTGATGAGGGAGCATCTGGCACACTACCTGTCGGTTGGATCACGGAGGGAGACTACATCTTTGACGTGCGTCAAGGCACGAGCATCAGTGGCGCACTTTTGGCTACTGCGACGGTCAATGGCGTACTTTCGACGACCGCCTGGTTGTCCGATTGGCCTAGCCGCCCCTGTGTGGTCGCCGCGTGGAATGGGGAAACGGACCCTCTTTCCGCCACCGAAGCGTACACAGACTGCTGGGACTCATCTACCAAGCAGTTCTGGCTCGCACCATTCGCTGCTACAGAGAAATACAAGAATTGCTCGGTGTTTCCTAACGCTATTAACTGTACAGCTATCGTTGGTTCGCAACTCAGCTATCGGGCGGGAAACCAATACAGCGACTACGCCCCGAACATGGAGGGCACCCAACTAGTTAGCAGCCAGACCTTTGACCGCAATGGCACGATCGACACATCGGTTCAACTCAAAGCTACGTGCCTCAACTCAGATCCTCAAACATTCGAAGGTTGTTTCATTGGATTGACGCTTTCCAACGGTGAAAATGACTATCGAGCTGTCGGGATGTTCTACTCTCGCGATGGCTGGCAAGCAAGTCGCCTGTTAAATCGCGATGGCCCGAACATCTGTCTGGGCTGGCTTAATACAGCCGGTTCCGTCGTCACCTCAGGCCAGATTCAGACGGACAATACAAGCCCGACTGTGAGGTGCTTACCACCCCAGATTCAGCCGGGCAATACCACCCCGACCGTTTCTTTCCGCGTCCGTTATACCGTGGCCGGGGCAACGAGTCAAACCAGCTACTATGTCAATGGGGTTTTGCTGCTCACCGAGAGTGGAGCTGTTTTCGCCGCCAACCCACACGCTGCACTGGTGGCCTCATCAACCAATACGCAAGGACTGCACCCTGGCTATGTTCCGTTTACGCAATACGTCGACCTCCTCGTCGACCCGTGGACGGTGATCACGCAGTAACGCTCATGTAGTGGCGCGGGGTAGCTACTGCCTCGCGCCGTTTCTGGCCAGCACTGAGATGGCTATCATCATTGACTTCGCAATGTGCCAGTCAATCGCCTCGCTCACACAATGAAATCGCCAATTTATCCATATGGACACTTCTACTCCCCAATTGTTGATACTAAGGACGTCCTGAAGAGAGAAAAAAGTATCTGGGAATCTCGTGAAACGCTCGCCGGGATCGATCTAAATCCCGAAAAGCAACTTGAGATTTTGGGTCAATGGTTTCCGGAGTTCGTTCAAGACTATGACTACCCAGAACATGGGGACGCCAACCGACCTTCCGGCTATTTCAGTCTCAATGACCAATTTAGCTGGTTGGATGCGCGCATGCTCTATGTGCTGCTTCGCAAGCAGCGGCCGTCGCGTGTGGTTGAAGTAGGTTCCGGTTTTTCGTCCCTGCTAATAGCCGATGTCATATGCCGTTACTTGGGTGCGGCGTGCGAGTTTGTGTGTATTGAACCGTACCCGCGCGACTTTTTGACAAAAGGGGTCGCGGGGATATCGCGGCTCATTCAACAACGCGTCGAACACGTCGATATGGCCGAATTCACTCGGCTCGAGCGCGGCGACGTCTTGTTTATTGATTCATCACATGTCGCGAAGACAGGTAGTGACGTGCTGTTCCTGTTCTTCCATGTGCTCCCGAAACTCAAGCCTGGCGTGTTAATTCACGTGCACGACATATTTCTGCCCGACGACTATCCAAAGCAATGGGTGATTGAGGAAAACAGGAGTTGGAACGAACAATACCTGCTGCAGGCACTGCTAATGCATTCAACACGCTTCCGAGTAATCTTCGGAAGTGCGTATGTAGCGACACACCACGGCCACGCTGTGGTGGCTGCACTGGCCCGATCTGATGGACATGGCATGGGCGGCGGCAGCTTTTGGATCGAAGTTCAATAATTGAAGAATGGGCGCAGACCCTGAGGCGTCCGCGTGAATAGTCATTGCGAATCAACGGGTTAGTGTATAGATTTCGCGTAAAAGCTGCATCCTTGGTGATTTTTCGCGGTGGCACCGCTCCCACAGGAACGTGCATAAAAATAGCAGCTCCACGCTGCAACCCATGCCGAATAAGGGAATAAAGCCGATTTATGCATGAAGTCGGCTTTATGTACAAAGCGACAGTTACCCCTTTTAAAACAAGCGTCTTACGATAAAGTTGATAAAAAATAGGCGCTGAAATTGCGCTGAGCCTTCGACGCAAAACCGCAGCATCCTGACCATCCTTCGCTATTGTTTGCCTTGACCTGCAGTATGGGTTCTGGCCCGTCGCAAACGACATTCACAGCGTCGCGGTCACCACACCGAGGGAGCCCATTTTGAACCCCACACGCCTACGCCAAGCCGCGCGCGCCGTCACCGCACTCACCGTGATCGCCAGCACCGCTGTTGGTGTGACTCACGGTTTATGTTGGGACACCAGCACTCCGCCCAGACCGTTCTCGCAGTACAGCCTCGGCGGCCCCGCGAGCACCGTGGTCGACACCGCGACCAACCTCATGTGGAAGTCTTGCGCCGAGGGGCAGAACCCCTCGTCCTTCTGCGCTGGCGCGGGGCGCATGATGAACGGGGTTGCCGCCAACAGCACCGCCGCGGCAAGCATTTATGGCGGCTACAACGACTGGCGTATGCCCAATCTGATTGAGCTGAAATCCCTGCTGGCATCAGCTTGCACACCGCAAATCAATAGCGGGGTATTTGCGAACACGCCTGCGGATAACTACACGTGGACAGGACAGACGTATGCAGCCGACCCGGCCGTGGTTTGGTTCATGTTCTTCGCCAATGGCAGCGCCGGCCCCGTCAATAAGGTCAGCGGCAGCGGCGTTGTGCGGCTGGTGCGTGGCGTGCAGTACTTAAACCCTTTGTTGACAACGGCACAAACGCTCGCCTTCGGCGCGGCCCCAACCTTGACCCTCGGCAGCAGCCCCACTGTCAACGCCGTAAGCAATGGCTGGGG
>JANLSL010000065.1:0-6127 GCA_031362385.1 Alphaproteobacteria bacterium
GCTTTAAGCCCGGTGACCGTGTTATGGCAAGAACACGCGGGTCACATGCTGAGAAGGTGATGGCTGATGCCCGCAAAGTCATGCACTTGCCCGCCACCCTCTCATTCGAAGAAGGGGCCGCCATCCCCGTCGGCTGGCACACCGCCTGGCATGCGCTCGTGACCATGGCCAATGCGCAGCCGGGCATGAAAGTATTGATCGAGGCGGTAGCTTCATCGGTTGGCAGTGCGGCGTTGCAAATCGCCAAACAAAGAGGTTGCTGGGTGGCAGGTACGGCCAGCCAAGATGCCAAACTGAAAAAAGCCAAAGAATGGGGCTGCGATGCAATTTATAACTACAAAACCGAAGATTTCGTGGCGCGCCTTAGAACCGACACGAATGGCACTGGCATCGACATTGCGTGCGCCACCATTGGCGGGGAAACCATTCAGCGTGTGCTTGATGCCATGGCCAACCACGGCAAGGTGATGAACTATGGCTCGACCGGCGGGCGGCAAGTGACCTATGACTTAGGCATCGGTGAGCGCAATGTTGAGCTTATTTCAATGAGTGTCGATACCAGTCAGTACTATTACTCCGCCGAGGGCACCGTCAAAACCTTCAATCAACAAGCGCTGCCGTTGTTTGCTGCCGGTGCCTTCAAAGCCATTGTCGACACGGTATTGCCCATGGCTGAGTTGGCAAAGGCACACCAGATGATCGATGACCGTAATCACTTCGGCAAAGTGATTATGGTCAATAGGTAACGCGTATGTCGGCTTTCCTGCTGGCCAAAGCCACCGGTCGCAATGTGCTGATGGCGTTGGGGCTGGTTGCCCTGGTGGTCGCTGCATTTAATTTTTTCTTCACGCCACACTATCAAGCCGCGTCGTCGGGGTTTGTGCCCTTCGATATGCAATTCCCGCTGACCCGCGAGATGATTATTATTCAGCTGGGCGCCATGACGGACGCTGGACCTGCGGCCTACGTGTTATTCGCTGCCGCTGATATGGCGTTCCCGCTGATTGCCGCGGCTTTTACAATTTTATTTTGGGCGTGGCTGGTGACCAAAAGCGGTTCAGCGGCTTTGCTGGCTGCGTTTGGGCGCGGGTGGTGGATCTGGGCCTTGTTCCCCGCCCTCTGCGATTTAGGCGAGAATGTTGCGTTCTTGAAAATTATTCTCAGCCACCCCGAACCCATGCTGCGGGAAATAGATGTCGCGGTTTTACTTCATCGCGGCAAGGCGGTGTTTCTGGCGCTCAGCCAAATGCTGACGGTGATTCTAATTTTGACGACAGTCACGATGCGAGTGCGGCAAGCAAGGAGTTAAACTCTAAACTCATTTAGAGTTTTGAATTTTACTTCGGCACATCGCCAAAGCGCACCAGCTTGTTCAATTCGTCACTCTCATTGCCCCAGATGTGCTCGCCTTTGGCATTCACATAGCGGCCCAAAAACCAAAACTGGTTTTTCATGATCACAACTTTGTCCTCGGCATACATACGCTCGCCGGTGCCATCGTTCATCCGGCTACACTGGTTTTTAGGAATCGGCCCGCTGGCTTGGGTCCCGGCGTTATTCAGGGTCAGTAGAAAATCGCATTTCGCGTCCCAGGTGACTTGGTCGGGTGTGAGCATTTTGAATTTTTCTGGTGACGTATGAGCGTTATTCCAAGGCTTTTGGTCTTTGAAGATAAGCTCGCGGTAGCGCACCACGCCCAGTTTCTCATCGGGCAGAATCTGCACCAGGGCCGCGCGCCAGATCATGTCAGGGTCGGTTGAGCCGTCGCGCGAGCCTTGTTCGAAAAAGACAACGCCTTTGAACGCAGGCGCTTCAATGCGCGTGAACAGTTGAAACATCAGCCGGTGCTTTTCGGTGTCGGGCTTTGCGTTGGCTTGGTCCGCGTCGAATTGCGCTTGGCTTGAGTAATTCCCGCCGATCCACTGCGGGATCAGGGCCATGGTTTTGGCAATCTCGGCGGGTGACATTTTGCTCTCGGCTGCCATTGCGCCAACCTGGAGCCCAAGGCAGAGGGCGATGACAGTGCGGATCATATGTGAACCTCCCGGTGAAGAAGCGACTTTGCCAGAATCCAGCGTTGCCGTCGCCTGGCAGTTGCAATTAAGCTACCTCTATATTGCAATTCGGGGGAGAAGACCCATGACCACCATCAATCGCAGTGCTGGGCTAGTACTGAGTGTGCTGTTGGCCACCGCATCCTGGAGCGCGCTGGCAGATCCTGCCCAGCTCAAAAAAGATGCTGCCGCGTGGGTGGATTCCAATACCAAAACCCTCGAAGCCGCCAACCGCAAAATCTGGACCTACGCCGAGGTCGGCCTGGAGGAGCACAAATCCTCCAAGGAGTTGCAAGATCTCCTCAAAGCCAACGGCTTTACGGTTAAAGCGGGTGTTGCTGGAATGCCCACGGCGTTTGTTGCCACTTACGGCGAGGGCGGGCCCGTGGTCGGCATTCTGGCCGAGTTCGATGCGCTGCTCGGCGTGTCGCAGTCTGATGGCCCCACGCCCAAAGCAGGCCCTAACCCCGAGTCTGGTCATGCCTGCGGGCATTCAATTTTTGGCGTGGGCTCGGTTGGGGCAGCCATTGCTGTGAAGCAGTTGATTGCCGCAGGCGCCGTGAAGGGCACCATCAAGTTGTACGGCACCCCTGCTGAAGAAACCATCATTGGTAAAATTTACATGCTGCGCGATGGCATGTTCAAAAACGATGACGCCATCTTGCATTGGCATGCGGGCGACAAGAACGAGGTGAGCTTTAGTTCATCCAAGGCCATTATTAACGCTAAATTCCATTTCAAAGGTGTGGCGGCTCATGCCTCGGCCGCACCCGATAAAGGGCGCAGCGCGTTGGATGCGGTAGAGCTGATGAGTGTGGGCGTACAGTACATGCGCGAGCACATTAAACAAGAAGCGCGCATACACTCGGTGATTACCAAAGGCGGCGGTCAGCCCAACGTCGTCCCGCAAGAGGCCGAGGCTTGGTATTATGTGCGTGCCAATAATTTCGATGATGCTTATTCCTACTTCGGCTGGGTGCGCGAGATTGCCGAGGCGGCTGCCAAAATGACCAAAACTGAACTGGATGGGGTCAAAGTCCAGGCCGAAGCACACGATATGCTGGGCAATCGGCCACTCGCAGAGGCGCTATATAAAAACTTTGCCGCCATGGGCCAGCCGCAATGGAGCCCTGCTGAACTGGCGTTTGCCACCACTACACAGCGCGAATTCAAAGACCCATTTGGGTTTGATTACACCAAGGCGGGCATTGCGCTCTCGACCAAGCTTGAGCCATTGCGCGAGGTTTTTGAGCCAGCCGGCCAAGCCTCCACCGATGTGGCAGATATTTCATGGTTTGTGCCCGTCGGTGGGATTCGGGTGGCGGCGCATGGCTACGGATTGCCCATGCATTCGTGGCCGGTGGTTGCTGCAACCGGGACATCGATTGGCACCAAGGCTTTGACAACGGCCAGCAAAGTTTTGGCCGCCACGGCGATTGACCTGATGACGGACCCTAAATTGCTCGACGCCACCAAAGCTGATTTCAAAAAAGTGCGCGAGCCCCTGACCTGGCGCACAGCCATCCCCGAGGGTCAGCCTGCGCCAAAGAGTATTAGGTAACTATGCGGCAGCCAATTTTGGCTCGGGCCCATCGAGCGGCAGTGCAGTTGTGTATTTAATTTCTTCCATGACGAAGGTTGACGACACGTCGTTGAGCGGTACGCGCTTGATCAGGCGTTTATAGAACGCATCGTAGGCATCAATGTCGCGGACAACCACGCGCATCAGGTAATCGATATCGCCGGCCATGCGCCAGATAGCGGTCACTTCGGGAAGTTCTTTCACCGCGCGGGCAAATTTTTGCAGCCACACTTCGTCGTGCTGGTTGGTGCGCAAAATCACAAACACCGTCAGCCCCAGATTCAGTTTCTTGGCATCCAGCACGGCCACCCGGCCTTTGATGACGCCGGTTTGCTCCATTTTTTGAATGCGCTTCCAGCACGGCGTTTGCGAGAGGCCCACGCGCGCGGCGATCTCATTGATGGCCAAGCCTGCGTTGGTTTGCAGAATACTGAGTATTTTGCGGTCAATCGTATCCATTGGTTTTCTCCGGAAGGCATTATGAATTGCCGTGGGAGAGGGTCTATAGAAGAAAATAATTCTAAAACATAGTCAATTATAACATAATATAAGATTATTATTCCTATTCCGTATCGGTTCTGCTAATGCAAAGGCGGTCATATTCCGCGCGAAAGTTGGCTGCTTGCAGTTATTTTGCGCAAAGCGGGAATAACTTCTTTTTCAAACCAGCGGTTTTTCGCTAGCCAGATCCCGTTACGGGGCGAGGGGTGCACCAATGGCACATAACCATCTTCAAGATACTCACGCCACGCGCGCACGGTTTGGGTCAGGTTTTCTTTGCGCCGTTCACCTAAATATCGCTCTTGCGCATACTGACCGATCAGCAAGGTGAGCTTGATATTGGGCAAATACCGGCGAATTTTGTCATGCCACAGGGGCGCACATTCTGGGCGTGGTGGCAAATCGCCCGAAGGGCCCTGACCTGGGTAGCAAAACCCCATTGGCATCAGTGCAACTTTGTCAGGATCATAGAAATCTTTGGTGTCGAGCCCCAGCCAGTCGCGCAACCGATTCCCTGATGGATCGTTCCACGGAATGCTGGTTTTGTGTACTTTCGACCCAGGTGCTTGGCCGATGATCAACAGCTTTGCCTTGCTGCCCAGTTGCACAATCGGGTTCGGGCCGTGCGGCAGGTGCGCTTTACATTCGTGACATTTGCGAATTTGCGGCAGGAGCTGTGCAAGGGCCATGCTATTCAAATGTAAATTGCGACTGGGGTGCGTTCTCGGTGACAATAGACCTTAAAGTAAGAGTTGGTTGATGGATATTATTTCGGAATCTGCGATTTTCTTTGCAGCCGCAGTGATTGTTGTTCCGGTCTTCAAGCGTTTGGGGCTCAGCTCGGTGCTGGGGTACCTGGTGGCAGGCGCTGTCATTGGCCCCGCAGGCCTTGCCCTGTTTGATGATGTGAACGCGGTGTTGCACGTTGCTGAATTTGGTGTGGTGCTGCTGTTGTTCGTGATTGGGCTTGAAGTGCAGCCCCAACGGCTGTGGACCATGCGCGCCCAAGTTTTCGGGCTGGGGGGAGCGCAGGTAGCCTTGTCGGGGGTTGTCATCGCCGGTGCGGTTTATCTGGCGGGCTTATCGGCCACTGTGGCGATTGTTGTGGGGCTGGGCTTGGCGCTGTCATCAACCGCATTTGCGTTGCAAACATTGGCTGAGCGCAATGAGCTGGCCACGCGTCATGGCCGTGCCGCCTTTGCCATTTTGTTGTTCCAAGACGTTGCGGCGATTCCTATTTTGGCAATTGTGCCGTTATTGGGTGTTTCGCAAATGGCCACCGATATGCCCCTGTGGCAGGCCGTGGCGCGTGTGGTGGCGGTGGTGGTGGCGGTCATTTTAGGCGGACACTTTCTGTTGCGCCCGGTGTTGCGCGCCATGGCTGGTAGCAAAATACCAGAATTGTTCACCGCCACCGCACTGCTGATTGTCACCGGCACAGCGCTGATTATGTCGTATGTCGGCGTCTCGATGGCGCTGGGCTCATTTCTGGCGGGCATGCTGCTGGCCAATTCCGAATACCGTCATGAACTTGAAGCCGACATCGAGCCCTTCAAAGGCTTGCTGCTGGGGTTGTTCTTTATGGCTGTCGGCATGGGCCTCAACCTTGGTCTTATTATTGAACAACCACTGTCGATTTTTTCATTTGTGATTGGGTTGTTGGGGGCCAAGGCGTTGGCGATTTACCTTCTGGGCCGGGTGTGGGGCATGGGGCGGCGCTCGTCGAAAGACCTTGCTGTTTCGATCGCCCAAGGGGGCGAGTTCGCTTTCGTTATTTTTGGCGCAGCCGTAACGGCTGGCGTGATGACCACAAACCAAAACGAGCTCCTGATTCTTGTGGTCAGCTTATCGATGGCGCTTTCGCCGTTTTTTGCATTGATCAATGACGGGCTGACGAAGGTGTTTGCGCCACGCAAAATCGCTGAATATGAGCAACTTCCGGACGATTCAAACCCGGTACTGATTGCTGGGTTTGGGCGCTTTGGGCAAA
>JANLSL010000068.1:0-3427 GCA_031362385.1 Alphaproteobacteria bacterium
GGCACGACCATGGCTTTCACATGCGATGCAAGATGTTTGCCTTTCACAACGATTGAAGCAGCACGCAGGTCCTCAATCCGGCTGTTGGTGCATGAGCCAATAAACACACGGTCAATTTTCACGCCGTTCAATTTCTCGCCGGGTGTCAGGCCCATGTATGCCAACGAGCGCTCGACAGCCGCACGCTTGTTCACGTCGGCAAAATCGGCGGGCGATGGAACCGAGGCCGTGATCGGCAACGAGTCTTCGGGGCTGGTGCCCCAGGTGATGCGCGGAGCAATTTTTGAGGCATCGATCGTAACGGTCGTATCAAACACTGCATCAGGGTCGCTGCTCAGTGTGCGCCAATAGGCAACAGCTGCGTCCCATTGGGCACCTTTGGGCGCCATCGGGCGACCCTTGAGATATGCGAACGTTACTTCATCGGGGGCAACCATGCCGGTGCGTGCACCTGCCTCGATAGTGAGGTTACACAACGTCATGCGGCCTTCCATTGAAAGTGCACGCACCGCAGCACCTGTATATTCAACTGCATGACCTGTACCGCCTGCAGTACCAATGCGGGCAATCACTTCCAGCGCCATATCCTTGGCCGTCACGCCCACACCCAAAGCCCCCTCCATGATCACGCGCATGGTTTTTGACTTGGGCATAACGTGGCACTGGGTAGCTAGAACATGTTCAATTTCAGAGGTGCCAATGCCGAAAGCAAGCGCACCCATTGCCCCGTGTGTGGAGGTATGGGAATCGCCACATACTAAAGTAGACCCAGGCAGCGTCATGCCCTGCTCGGGCCCGATGACATGGACAATGCCTTGGCGCTCATCGGCCATCGGAATATAGGGCATACCAAAATCTTTGGTGTTCTTGATCAACAGGTCAAGTTGCGCCACTGATTCGACGTCATTAATGCGGTGGTTGCGATCAGGTGTTGTCGGCACGTTGTGGTCAGGAACCGCAAGCGCTGCCGCAGGGCGGTATAGTTTGCGGGCGGCCACAGCCAAGCCTTCAAACGCTTGGGGGCTCGAGACCTCATGCACCAAATGGCGGTCGATATAAATAATGCAATCGCCGTTGTCATAGCGGTGAACAACGTGTGCATCCCAGATTTTATCGTAAAGTGTGCGCGCCATGTTTTTTGCCATGTTAAATGTACTTGAACATATAATAGCCTCGGGCGGCCCAGCCAAGGTGGGCTGAGAAGATTACTGCCAGGCGGTCTTGATGCGAAGATAGAGCACCCGGCCGCGCGGATCATGAACCTTGGAATCATAGCCTGCATTAGTGAGAACATTGGGCGGCGCAGCATCAAATACGTTCAGCGCGCCCGCGCTCATCGTCACGCGCTGTTTATCGCCAAGGCCAAGATTATAAGCGTACTGCAAATCAAGCGTGGTTTGATTTTTGATCGTGCGGTTGGCGTTTTGATCGTCGGCATAGGAATCAATAAATCGAACTATCGCAGTGGCGGCTTGATTTTCGCGGCGCCACCCCAGCGAACCATTGGCCCGCCAGGCCGGCAATGACCGCGCAAAAGTGCGGAAGTTGCGATTGCCCACAACATTGCGGCGCGGTGAGGTCGGTGTGTCTTGAATGATAAATCGGCTGATCCAGGTTGCTTCAACAGTGGCAGTAAAGTCGCCAAGGTTGCCGAAAGACCACCTTTGACGCGCATTGAGATCAAGCCCATCCGTCAGCGCCTGCGATGCGTTGATGTAACTGGTGTCGATGCGCAGAATTTGCCCGGTGGCGCGAATGATGCGGGGGTCTGTGGGGCTTGCATCAACAATCGACTGCGCGCCCAGTTTAACAATAATGTCGGTGTAATCGTAACGCCAATAGTCGATCGACAAACTTGCCTGATCAGTTGACTTTACAGTTAAACCAAAATTACTGGTGGTGGCCTGCTCTGGCTTGAGAGTCGAAGAACCAACAGTGCGTACGGCACGAAAACCACGTGTACCAGTCAGCGGGTCAAAAATATCTTCCTGCACCATCTGGGTTGAGAAAGCTTGGAACGTCGAGGGTGCACGAAACGACGTACCGTAAGTGGCGCGGGCCGTGAGCCAAGTTTGTGGAGTCCAGGCCAGGCCAATTTTGGGATCGGTTGATGACAAGGCACGGCCGCTGTCTTCATGGCGCAGCGCGAGTTGCGCGTTAAGATTTTTTGCCACAGGGCCGCGTAATTCGGAAAACGCAGACCATGTCGTGCGTGCACCAGCAAAATCCGGACCGCCGCCAAAGAAAATATAGTTCTCGCGATTGAACTGATCGTCGAGATTTCCGATCACGCGCTCGTGCCGATATTGTGTACCGACCGCCAAGCCCCAAGCCCCGTTGATGGTATCAAATACATCCCCGGTTAAAGCGCCATCCAACGTCGCCAGTCGCGTGCGGTAGTCATAGGTGGCCAATGCGCTAAAGTTTTCGATCACTTTGGGGTCGTTATAGGTTGCAGCGCCGGGATTAGCCCGCGCCGCCGAACCAAAAGGATTGAAATACTGATTATTGGTGGGACCACCCCGGCCCGCGAGAGCTGCTAAAAAACGATCGGTGAGATCATTTTTGATCTGAACAAGAAAATTGTTCTGACTATGTGTGGCAGCCACATCCCAATCCCAGCGCCCGAGCTTTCCTTTTGTGCCCACAACCCCGCGCCAAGTTTGCGAATGATGAGGCACGAGGCCGCCGCCGCTGGAAGCGCCTAATGTGCGCCCCACAAACAGCACGGGGACACGAAAAATATTTCCAGGATTATCGGCAGGAACAATGGGTGAGTTGAGAATTGGGAAAGACGGCGAGGTGCCGCGAACAACGTTATTTATTGCGGTGGCCGCTTCCGTATAAATAGAAGTGTCGTCATTGAGTGCGATGTCGGCGCTGGCGTACCCGTTCCAGCGTCGTTCGCGCGGCACGAGGTGATAATACGGCGAGAAATCAAACAAGCAGGTGCCAATTTTGCCGTTCGCCACCCCAGCGGGTTGTGGAGTGCGTGGGTTTAGCGTGCCGCCGCCTAAACCACCGCAATCAGGATCAATGATCGGTTGATTGGTGGCCACGCCAAACGGTAGATCAGGAAACACTGGCGATTTTTGCAACAAAACAAACGCGCCTGGCTGACCAAAAGATGAGAAGCCCTTGCCTTGCGTGTATGCACGCTCAGTGGCAGGTAGCCATGTGCGGCGCAGATAACTCGCTGCACCCATAAAATGAACCCGATCGTTGCCGCCGCCCATAATTGCCGACGCGGTAAGATCGTCTTGGGATGAATGAGAAGAATTGGCGAAGTCAATTTGTGCTTCAGCGCCGTTAAACGATGCGCGCGTGACATAGTTTGCAACCCCAGCAACGGCATCGCTGCCATACACCGCAGCAGCACCATCTTTGAGAATATCAAGCCGCTCTAGCGCGATCAGGGGGATGAGTG
>JANLSL010000074.1:0-6739 GCA_031362385.1 Alphaproteobacteria bacterium
GCTTTAAGAGCATTCATCCATGTTCAAAAAAATTCTGATTGCGAACCGAGGCGAAATTGCCTGCCGCGTGATTAAAACCGCGCGCAAGATGGGCATTAAAACTGTCGCGGTGTATTCCGACGCCGACAAAGACGCACTGCATGTGCAAATGGCCGATGAGGCTGTGCACATTGGTGAAGCGCCCACGGCCAAAAGCTATTTGCAAATCGACCGCATCGTCAAAGCGTGCAAGCAAACCAAGGCCGAAGCCGTGCACCCAGGTTATGGCTTTTTGTCTGAGAACCGCGCCTTCCAAGAAGCCTTGGCCAAAGCCAAAATCACTTTCATCGGGCCTGATGCCCACGCCATTCAGGCCATGGGCGACAAGATTGAATCCAAAAAACTTGCTGTGAAGGCTGGCGTCAGTGTGGTGCCGGGCTTTAACGGCGTTGTTAAAGACGTGGCCCATGCCATGAAGATCGCCAAAGAAGTCGGCTACCCCGTCATGATCAAAGCCTCGGCGGGCGGCGGCGGTAAGGGCATGCGTATTGCCCGCAACGAAGGAGAAGTGCGCGAAGGATTTGAGCGCGCCACATCGGAAGCTAAATCGTCCTTCGGCGATGACCGCGTGTTCATCGAGCGCTACATCGAACAACCGCGGCATATTGAAATTCAAGTTCTGGCCGACCGTAAGGGCAATACTTTTTACTTGGGCGAGCGCGAATGCTCGATCCAGCGCCGTCACCAAAAGGTCATCGAAGAAGCACCGTCACCGTTTCTGGATGCCAAAACCCGCAAAGCGATGGGCGAACAGGCCGTAGCACTTGCAAAGGCTGTGAAGTATGTGAGCGCAGGCACGGTTGAGTTCATCGTCGACCAAAAGCGCAATTTCTATTTCCTGGAAATGAATACGCGTCTGCAAGTGGAACATCCGGTTACCGAAATGGTGACGGGTTTGGATTTGGTCGAGTTGATGATCCGCATTGCGTATGGCGAAAAAATTCCCTTCGCGCAAAAAGATGTTCAGCTCAATGGTTGGGCGATGGAAAGCCGCGTTTATGCCGAAGACCCGTACCGCAATTTCTTGCCGTCAACTGGGCGTTTGACCCGGTACATGCCGCCGCTGGAAGGCAAGCACGTGCGCGTGGATACCGGGGTGTATGAGGGCGGGGAAATTTCGGTTTACTACGACCCGATGATTGCCAAGTTGGTGACCTGGGGCAAAACCCGCACCGCTGCCATCGAATATATGCGTGAGGCCTTAGATGCTTATTATATTCGCGGTGTTAGCCACAACATTCCATTCCTCGCCTCGTTGATGGGAAAGGCAAAATTTGAAAGCGGAAAACTTTCCACCAACTTTATTGCTGAAGAATACCCCGATGGTTTTTCGGCCAAAGATTTACCTGCCAAGGACCCAACCTTGTTGGTGGGAATTGCGGCACTAGTCCATCAGGCCAATCAGCAGCGCGCCGCAAGTGTTTCGGGCCAAATCACCGGCCACAGCCGCGATCTGCCTGAAACCTGGATGGTGGTCTCGGGCCAGGGCAAAACGCTCATCGAACACCAAGCAACTGTTGCGCCACATCCCCTGGCCGGCCAAGACCCCAACCTCGGGCCTGCCAGCGGTATCGTGAAAGTAGGCAATCGTACGCTCACATTGGCCAGCGCCTGGATTTACGGAAACCCGCTGCTGACCGCTGAAATTCATATCGATAAGGGTGCGGCAACAGAAGTGACCGTGCAAATCGACCAGCGCGGTGCTGGCTACCGGTTATTCCATGCTGGCGCACAAATCGACGTCAAGGTGCTGACCGAGCGTGAAGCCCAACTGAACAAGCTCATGCTGTTCAAACCGCCACCAGACTTATCGCGGTTCTTGCTCTCGCCTATGCCGGGCTTGTTGGTGTCACTCGCGGTAAAAGAAGGCCAAGAAGTGAAGGCGGGCGAAACGCTGGCGATTGTTGAAGCCATGAAAATGGAAAACGTGCTGAAGGCTGAACGCGATGGCACTGTGAAGAAAATTCACCAAACTCCGGGGTCAAGCCTGGCGGTTGATCAGGTAATCGTCGAGTTTGCTTAAAATGGCGCAATGACGACCCCGGATAAAACAACGGTCCATTTGCGTATTTCAGGTCGGGTTCAGGGCGTGGGATACCGCGACTGGGCGCAAAAGACCGCGCGCAAACTTGGGCTTTCAGGTTGGGTGCGTAACGTGACTGACGGAACTGTTGAGGCTGTTGCGCACGGCACCGTTGACGCGGTCGATCAGTTTGTGGGCGCTTGCCAAGCAGGGCCAATGCTGGCGCGCGTTACAGCGGTTGATAAAAACGTCATCGACGCCCCCGGTTCTCAGTCTGGTTTTCCCGAAACGGGATTTCATAATCTGGGCACGTTTACGCCTGGCGATGATCCGAAGGCGGGTTAGCTTTTCCACCTTACATACAACGACGTAGGCAGCAACCGTGCCGTCGTGGAACCACCCGCTGGTGCTTCGCGGATGGCCAGCTCGCCGGTTTCAAACGTACCGCCTTTGTCGGCCAACACGTCTTTCATGACACCGTCCATCGCGAGCGCCGATGCACGAATAGCGTAAGCGGTGAAAATCATGAAACCCGATGCAGGGTCAATCAATTTTGCGCACGCGTGCATCAACTCGGGCAGGTGGTCGAACAGCTCCCACATTTCGCCTTCGGGCCCGCGGCCAAACTTTGGCGGGTCGAGCACCAGGCCATGATAAGTGCGCCCACGGCGGACTTCACGTGCTGCGAACTTGCGCGCATCATCCACAATCCAACGAATGGGGGCGGCCTCAAGCCCGGATGCAATTTGGTTTTCTTTTGCCCACGCGACAGATTTTTTTGATGCGTCAACATGGGTGACTTCCGCCCCCGCTTTGGCTGCAATCAGCGATGAGATGCCGGTGTAAGCAAACAGGTTCAACACGCGCGGCTTTTCTGGGGCTTTGGCTAATTGAGCTGCCATCCACGCCCAATGGGGCGCTTGCTCGGGGAACACGCCCATATGGCGAAACGCACTAAAGCGGCATACCGCCGTCACGCCACCTATTTCCATTTGCCAGTCACGCGGTGTCACACCGCGGTGTGTCCAGCGACCTTGTTCGTCTTCGTCCGTACCGTCAAAAATACCGTCTGCTTTGGCCCAGATCTCTTTGGGTAAGCGCTGGGCCCACATCGCCTGGGGCTCAGGGCGGTCAACGGTGACAGTGCCAAATTGCTCAAGCTTGCGTCCCGCGCCGGAATCCAACAATGCATAACCACCCGTATCGGCGGGCGCGGCGGCGACGATATTTAAGGATTCGCTGAGCATGAGAGGCTTTTAGCTCTGTCCGCATAGTTTGTCCGAGGCGCGAACCTAGGCCAAACCGCAGCACTTTGCCAATCGACAGTGCGCGCCAGATCGGCTGTACTTGTACCTTAGATTATATCTGGAGAATACAATGACGGACCCCATCATTCACGCCTCTCGCCGCAGCGCGCTTGGATTTGGCGCGGTTGCGCTCACCATGCCCGGACTCATCTCATCGCCCGCGCAGGCGGCAGGCAAGCCGCTTGATCTGAAGAACAAGGCTGATTTTCTGACCGCGATGCAAAAAATGCGAGGTGCGTTAGATGGGCGCATTTGCATGGGCTACGTGAAGGGGCTGTATTACGGCGTGGTCGAAGATCGCATTATGCCTTTATACGGCGTGCTGGGCGGCACTTTCACCCGCTACAAAAAACTGCCCGATGGCAACTTTGAAGGCCGGACATTTGAAGTCGCTTACTTCACCGATTGGGAAACGGGCGGGTTGCTGGAAAATTTCAAGAACCCCTATACAGGTGAAATGGTCAGCGTTCCGCAAACGCGCATGAAACCCAGCACCATTATCATCACCGCCGATGGCTTAAAGGTGGGCGGGGAAATGCGTAGCATGTCGCTGAGTAATCGGTTCTTGCCTGCGCGCGTCGTGAATGACGACGTGTGGATTGTCGAAGAATCCTTGGTCGCAACACCGCCAGATTTCAAAGGGCCAAAGTTTGCTTACAACGAAGTAACCACGTATCAATCAACCTTGACGGAATTGAACGATGGCACACCGCAAGCGCTGGCCCATGTTCATTATAGCGTGGTGGTGTCGTGGCGGCCGTGGTTGAAAATGGGCGACCGCCCCGGACACCTCATGGGCAACGCCGCTGGTCGCCGTTTGAAAAAAATGACCGACTACCCGCCTGAGTACCAAGAGTGGACCAAGAAGTACCACGCTGATGTATGGGCCGACCCGGCAGCGATTTTGGATGGGAAGTAGTTTCTAGCTACTTAAGCCGTACACTAGAAATAGATACTAGTTTTGCCCCAGCCACTACAATTATAAGTAAATCTGTCATAAATTAACAATTATGGCGGGATTAAGTTCTAGATTCTCCCAATACGAAGCATAAACTGGATCCACGTCGAAAATATGCGTGGAGCTGAAAAATGCGATTGTATGCCAAAGCATGTCTCGCGAGTTTAATCGCGTTTGCCCTAATGGGCAGCGCCACAGCACAGCAAAGTGAATCATCGGCGGATGCTGCCACGAGGGCTTTGTTGCCCTCCTATGACAGATACAACTGTACTGTCTTGCCGGGTGGGGCTTTCAAACGTCGCATTGGCCAAGTCATACAGGGGCAGTATCACGAGTGGTCTGAGGATTATGGGCAGACCAGTACCAGTGTCAGCATTTACTGCGTCACTAAAATCAAACCGACCGCCACACAACTGAACGCGATTGAAGCCACCGCATTTCTCGCAAGCTCAAGTCTTGCTGGTGCTCCGGCATCGTCTGACCGGGAACGCTCGCAAGGCGAGGGTGAACGAAGCCGCGTCGTCCCGCCACCTGCGGTGCCGCCAGGGACGCTTATGATGAAAAAAGTTGATCCACGCACTCCCGAAGGGCGTGCGTTGGAAAAGGCTCGATCGGCCAGCCAACCAACTTCCGCTCCGCAAGATGATAACGGTATGACCCGCCATGATTTGCTTGATGCGCCGCTGCCACCCGAAGAGGAATATGCAATTCTTGATGTCGGGTATGGCCGCGAACTCGCAAGTCCACCCCTAAGTTCGACAAGCAACTCTGCTGATGCATCGGCCGCTGAACGCCGCGCTGATCTTGAAAGGCCGATGATTGTCGGTGTTGACGAGCGTGTCCGCGTCACATCCACCAGCTATCCATATAACGTCATTGGTCGACTGACGATGACGTTTCAATCGGGCTCACAGTACGTGTGCACCGGAACACTGGTCAGTGCGTATGTTGTACTGACAGCCGGTCATTGTATCCATTCGCGCGACCGGGGTGGTTTTGCAACAAAAGTTGTATTTGCGCCTGGCCAAACTCAGGACAGTTTCAATGGGCTAATCACGCAGCCGTACTCGGCGCGGGCCGCCAGCTACATCATGACAAATAATCGCTGGACACAAATTTCAGGCGGCGACAAAATTTTGACTGTCGATGCGCGGTCGGACTACGCGGCTTTGTATTTTTCCACGCCCTGGACATTTACGAGCACATTCATGCCGGTGCAGTACGACGATACGCAAAGCGGGACAATCAACAACGCCGGTTACCCGGGCAACGTGAACAACAATACGGCCTTCAATAGTGGCCTCTGGTTTGACTCAGGCCCCGAGACATCAGATTCACCGTTCCTGAGAAATTTCCGTGTACGCGAGTTTGAACTCGACATTTCGGGCGGCAATAGCGGCGGGCCCTTCTGGAGATTCGATGGAACAAATCGGTTCCTGGTCGGAATTGTCTCGTTCGGTGGCGAGGACACCGGCGGAGGTGTTTGGATCGGGGGCGAAAACCAAACAAACATCTCAACTTATGTGGCGTGGACGCCAAGCCAAGCCGCGCCATCAGTGGCCAATAAAGACTTGCGTGTTCCGTTTCTCTATCCGTCCGACGACCCTTCAGCTGAGTCGTATCTGCGCTTTTTCAACCCCAGTGCGCGGGCAGGAAAAGCAACTGTTAGAATCGCCGACGGCGATACAGGCGCTACGATAGGGACATGGACCAGCCCGAGCTTCCAACCGTTTTCGTCAGTGCAGTTCTTTATGCGTGATTTGGAAAATGGCGCGGTTCCAAAGATCGATCCAGCCCCACATGCAAATTATTCCATTTCGATTGCTACGGATTTTCCTGGATTTTTCCAGCATGTGGTCTGGAACCGCGAAGGGCAGTCTTTGACCAACCTGAGCGGCTGTGGCAACGGCATCTCGCCAAACGTTACCTCGGTAATCAATGTTCATTCATCGCTGATCTCGGCCTATCCCAGCTACATTATTTACCACAACATCGGGCAAAAAACGTCTGACGCCCGCATCAGCGTTTATGACGCGCGCAACGGAACACGATTGGGAGGCATTGTGCTTCCGGCTGTTCCCCCCGACGCTAATGGGTACTTTGCAGCTGCCGATCTGGAAGGCGTGCTCAGTTTTAGCCCGATTAATCAATACCATTACAATCTGGTATTGGATGGCAGCGACTTTGAAGGTTACTTACAGCACATCGTTGATAATGATAACGCCGGTCTGGTGACAAACATGACCGCCAAATGCGAATTTCTGATCAAGTAGCCCCAAACACTTTCCCAAACTCCTCCGCCAGTGCAGCATCGACTTCTGCCATGGTGGGTTTTACGCCCAGTGCATGCAACGAGGTCACGCCATGCTGGCTGATGCCGCACGGCACGATCCCAGAAAAGTGCGAGAGGTC
>JANLSL010000087.1:0-11052 GCA_031362385.1 Alphaproteobacteria bacterium
GATTGATGCGTGCCTCATGATAATTGCTGTTGATGGCCAGAGCACGAGTCAGGCTTTCAAGGGCAGCGTCAGACTGCCCCATACTGCGCAAGGCATTACTCAAACTGAGATGATAGCGTTCGTCATCAGGTGTAATCTGAACTGCGCTGGTTATCAGTTCTAAAGCTGGTTGAGGCCGCCCGCGGGCCAGCTCAATCAATCCCAATAAATGGTGGGCATCGGGGTCAGATGCGTTGTGGGCGAGCACATCCCGGTAAGCGCGTTCTGCCTCATCAAGCATGCCCTGCCCGTGCAGCTTTAATCCTAACTCAAGCGAGGGGGGCGGCGTATTCACACGTGGTTTGTCTCAAAATGACGACGGTGCGTAAACAATAATCAAACCAAGTCATGCCCCAAAAGAAATCCCCCAGACCTTGCGGGCCCGGGGGATGGTGGTGGATTTGGTCGTTGATGTTTGCGTTACTTACGATCGCCCAAGAACGACAATAAGATCTGCATCAGGTTAACGAAGTTCAGGTAAAGCGAGACCGCACCCATAATGGCAGAACGCTCTTCCAGCTCTGTGCCTTGAACCTCGAAGTACTCGTTCTTCAAGCGCTGGGTATCAAAGGCGATCAAGCCTGTGAACACCAACAGTCCGACGCAGCTAATGATGAAGTTCATCATCGAGCTGGCCATAAAGATGTTCACCACGCTTGCAATCATGATGCCGACTAGGCCCATGAACAAGAACGTGCCAAAGCCCGACAAGCTGCGCTTGGTGGTGTAGCCATAAAGGCTCAGCGCCCCAAAAGCGGCCGAGGTGATGAAGAAGACGCGCGCCACTGAAGTGCCGGTATAAACCTTCAACAACACGGCAAAGCCAATGCCCATGGTGCCGACGAGGCCCCAGTAGAGGCCCTGCAATGTGGTGGCACTCATGCGCGCGGCCCCAAAGCTCATGGCGAGAATAATTCCGAGGGGGGCCAGCATGGCAACGAAGCCAAGCCCGGTGTAACCCACGCGGCCATTGGCAGCGGTTTGGAAGAACACATCTTGCAAGCCGGTGTTGGCGACTACGACGGCGACAATGCCGCTGAGCAACAAGCCCGATGCCATGTAGTTGTAAATGCGCAGCATATAAGCGCGCAGGCCAACGTCGATGTCGGCCGCCTCAGCGCGGCCCAACACAGCTTGGCCAAAAGCACTGCGGTTTAGATCAGCCATGATGTTTGCCTCTTTCTGTATTTTTGACGTCGCACCGGCCCCAATGCCGGAGTGCTACTTATATTGGGCTGCTGTGGGCCAACTTCAATCGGAATCGACCGGATAACACAATCTTCATGTCGACTTAAAGATGTTAAAACCATTATAAATCAAATGGTTATAAGATTTAATCGTTGCGCAACAAAGGCGCTGCTTTGGTGCCCAAAGCCCGCCACGTACCGGCAAAACCGGCCAGCAGGGTCACCCCAATGCACACCACCACCACGCCAATGGCCAAGCCATATCCCATATCCCATTGCAGCTTCATGATGTGCACCACCACGGCCCACGAGGCCAGCGCGCCAACACCAACTGCAATTGCCCCGGTCGCAAAACCCAGCAAGCAATATTCGAAAATAAATGCACTCAGCACGTTGCCGCGCGTCGCGCCGAGCACTTTCAACACAACCGATTCATAAATGCGTCGTGTATGACCTGCTGCAATCGCGCCAGCTAAAACCAATGCGCCGGCAAACAAAGCCACTGCGGCCGTGATTCGCACGGCTACGCTGAGGGTGCCCAAAACATCTTTCAGCATCTGCACTGCATCGCGCACTTGAACAACGGTCACATTGGGCATGGCTTCCAGAACCGCGTTCTCAATGGCGTTTTCAACACCCACATCGGAATTGACGGTCGCGATATACATTCCTGGAGCTCCCGCCAAAGCAGCGGGCGAATAAATCAGCGTGAAATTCATGGTGCCAGATTGCCAGCGCACATCACGCGTGTTGGCAACCTTGGCGGTGATCTCGCGGCCCAAAATTGACAGACCCAGCGTGTCGCCAATTTTAAGCTTCATCCCCTCGGCGACGCGCTCATCGATCGAAACCAAGTTTTCCCCCGCATAGTCAGCAGGCCACCATTCGCCTTTCACCAACTTCGCATTCTCAGGCAGGGTGCTGGCTTGCGACACGCCGCGTTCGCCGCGCACAGCCCACCGGCTGTCGGGGTCAATATCGGCCTTCTCAACTTCAACACCCTTCACTTTCGAGATGCGCCCCCGAATCATCGAGGCTGTGGTCACTTTGTTTGTGCCAGGCACCGCGCGCACCAATTTTTCAAACTGCTCAACTTGGGTGCTTTGAATATCAATAAAGAACATGCTTGGCGCATCTTGCGGCAAACCCTCGTTCAGGCGCGTGTTCAAATTACTTTGAACCAACGCAATCGAGACCAGCACCGACAGTCCTAAGCCCAGTGACAACACCACGGATGTTGTTGGTGCGCCCGGCCGATATAAATTTGATAACGCCAATCTTAATGTCGGCTGACCGGCCACCGCACCGCCACGCCCGCCACTCAGCTTGCGTGCCAAACTCATCACGCCTTTGGCGGCCAGCGCGAACAACATCAGGGCAACTGCCGTACCAACCACAAAGAAGGTCGCATAGCGGGGCTGCTCGGCAGTTCCAATCGTGTATGCAGCCAATGCGCTGGCCAACACAACAAGTGCCGCCATATACCGCCGCCGTGGCCATGCGCGGGCTGGGGCCAACATATTGCGAAACAAAGCAATGGGCGGAATATCGCGCGCCCGTGCCAAGGGCCACAACGCAAACACCGCCGCTGTCAGCACACCGAACACCAGGGCTTTGAACAATGGCGCAGGGTAAACCCCAAACTGGGCATTCACGGGCAGCAAGCCTTCTAATGCTTGGCCCGCAATAACCGGAATAATCGCACCCAGCACCAGCCCCATGCCAATACCCACGACTGACAGAATGCTCATTTGCACTAAATACATGCGGAAGATCACTTCGGCAGGTGCACCCAAGCACTTCAAGGTGGCAATGGTGTTGATGCGGCTCATCATGTAGGCGCGCACGGCGTTGGCAACGCCAATGCCGCCGGTCAGTAGCGCCGTCATGCCAACCAGGGTGAGAAACAGCGTTACGTTATCAAGAAACGCTTCCACACCTTGGGCGGCTTGGTTGACACCACGCATGCGCCAGCCGGTATCGGGGAAATTTTTGGTCAGTTGTTCGCGTAAGCGCTCTGCACTGCCGCCCTGATCAACCTTTATATTATAGACGTGCGAAACCAAGCTGCCCTGTTGCATGAGCTGGGTGTCAGCCATCGCGGCGGTTGAAACCAGCACCCGCGGCCCAGCGGTGGCAAATGTCACCACGCGGTCGGGCTCTTTGACAATCAGCGCGCGGATTTGCAACCTTGCTTCGCCGACGTTGATGACGTCGCCTACTTTCACCGCCATGCGATTGGCCAACGAGGTATCAATCGCCGTGCCCCACGTTCCGTTGCTTTGCTCAAGAATGCGCGCGACAAGAATTTGTGGTTCGGTTTGTAAGGTGCCGTACAATGGGTAAGCATCATCAACGGCTTTTAATTCTGTCAGTGCCCGTTGACGCACAGATCCATCGGCCTCTTCGGCGCGCGCCATGGTCCGCAGTTGAATTTGATAACTGACCCGGCCCGCAGCAGTGAGCGCGCTCATTTCAGTGGCGTTGATCGGCCGCTCGCTCATGCGCGCTTGTAAATCACCACCCAACAACGGCTGCGCATCAGCAGCAATTCCGGCTTTGACCGAATCATTCAGCGAGCCTGCGCCGGCAATCGCTGCCACGCCTAAGGCAAGGCAGGCTAAGAAAATGCGAAAACCTTTGATGCCCCCGCGCAACTCACGCAGGGCAAAGCGGATCGAGATGGAACCATCAAATAGTCCAGCCATGAGAGTGTATCCCGTACTTATTCAGCGGCCTTGGTCAGGCCTTCGCCCGCAATCAGGCCATCATTGATTCGCACCACGCGGTCGCAGCGTGCTGCAAGTTTCATGTCGTGGGTGATCAAAACCAAAGTTGTTTTGTGATGATCATGCAGCTCGAACAACAGCTCGATGATTTGCTGTCCGGTGCCGCCGTCTAAATTTCCAGTGGGCTCATCGGCGAGCAGAATTTTTGGCTCCACCCCAAACGCCCGGGCCAGTGCCACGCGCTGCTGTTCACCGCCTGAAAGTTGCCCGGGGTAATGATCCATGCGGTGGCCAAGCCCCACGCGCTTGAGTTGGGCCTCGGCGCGGTCAAACGCATCTTTGCGTCCGGCGAACTCCATCGGCACTGCCACATTCTCAAGTGCAGTCATGGTTGGGATCAGATGGAATTGCTGAAACACAATCCCGACATTGTCGCGCCGAAACAGTGCCAAACCATCTTCGTCTAAAGCGCCGTAGTCGGTTCCAGCCACACTGACTTTGCCCTTTGATACACGCTCAAGACCGGCCACGATCATAATCATGGTGGTTTTGCCCGAGCCCGACGGCCCCACTACGCCCAGGGCCATGCCTTGGGGGACGGACAAATCAACGCCGCGTAGAATATTGACCGGCCCGGCCGGGCCGTCCAATGTCAGGTGAACGTCTTCCAGCGCAACGGCCGGAATAACCGAAGATGGCGAAGTGTTTGAAGACATCGTATTTTTTCTTACATCAACCATAATGTGACCAGAAGTTTTCTTAACATGGAGATGTGTTCTTTGTTAGCCCAGAACGAGCCAACACGGCGGCTGATACACATCGTTACACTTTTTTTGGGCGTGGCATTTTGTTACGGCCCGGCGCTGGCTGCAGATCAATCGGCACCGCTGCGGATCTTGGCGTTTGGCGACAGTCTGACTGCAGGCTATGGCCTGGATGACCTGGCCGACTCGTTGCCCACACAGCTTGAGCGCGCGCTGAAAGCCAAAGGTCATAACGTCGCATTTATTCAAGCAGGCATTTCGGGCGATACCACGACGGGCGGCTTGAATCGCATCGAATGGTCCCTGGCGGAAAAACCTGATGGCGTGATCGTGGCGTTGGGGGGCAACGACGCCTTGCGGGCGATTGATCCCGCAGTGACCGAAAAAAGCATGACCGGCATTGTCCAGCGCATTCGCCGCGATGGCACGCCGGTTTTGGTGGCGGGCATGTTGGCTCCGCCGAACTTGGGGCGCGATTACGCCGACCGCTTTAACGCCATTTTCCCGCGCGTCGCTAAAATGAACGGTGCTGTTTTTTATCCGTTTTTGCTCGATGGCGTGGCTGGGATTCCGGCCTTGAATCAAGCTGACCGTATTCATCCGAACCCCAAGGGCGTTGCGACGGTGGTTGAAAAGATTACGCCGTATATGGAGAGCTTGATCGACCAAATCAAATTGCGGCGCAAAGCGCTGGGTGCCGCGCGCTAATGCTTCGGCTTTTTGTCGGCTTGGCGGTCCCCGAAGATATTGCCAAAAGTTTGGCAAAATTAGCCAATGGTATGCCCGGGGCACGCTGGGTCGACCCTGAGAACATGCACATCACCCTGCGCTTCATCGGTGAGGTCAGCCAGGCCGACGCCGACGACATCAATCAAGAGCTAAGCCGTACGCTCGCCAAACCCGTTACATATAACATCACCGGCATGGATACGTTTGGACAGGGGCGCAAAGCGCACGCTCTGTATGCAGGCGTCACACTCAGCCCTGAGATGGAGCTACTCCAAACCCGCGTCGAGGGTGCGGTGGTGCGCGCGGGCCAGCCGCGCGAAACTCGTAAGTTCAAACCCCACGTGACACTTGCGCGCCTCAAATCAGCCCCCGAGCTGGGCCTGTTGTCTTTTATTCAAACCAATAATCTCTTTCGTGCGGGTTCTATTTTGGCTGATTATTTTGTTCTGTACGAAAGCCGTATGGGCAATGGCGGCTCGGTCTATTTGCCCTTGGCAGAGTACCCCTTGGGCTAGATTAAAGCTTCAGTCGATCTTTCATCATGGCCAACAAACCGCGGCTGGCTTCTTCCACCAAGTCCAGCACGTGCTCGAAATCTTTGCCTTCGCCGTAATAGGGGTCGGGCACATCGCGGTGGCGTTCGTTTGAATGATAATCAAGGAACAGCCGCACTTCGGCTTTATGTTCCGCGCGGCGCATGGCGCGCAGATGATTCAGGTGGCCATGATCCATCGCCAGAATCAAATCAAACGTATCAAAATCCTGTGCCTCGACGCGTCTGGCTTTGAGTGTTGAAATATCAATGCCCCGCCTGGCCGCTGCGGCAACACTGCGCGGGTCGGGTGCGTCGCCAATGTGATAGCCATGGGTACCCGCCGAATCGACCTCAATCACTGCGCGTAGGCCAGCGCGTTCAACCGCGCGCCGAAACGCTCCCTCGGCTGTGGGCGAGCGGCAGATATTGCCAGTACACACAAATAAAACACGCGTGGTCATAAATTCTCAAAGGTGGTTGCCATCACGTCCCACATGATTACCATTCCAGCGCTATGAACAAAATTAAAACTCTGCCAGTCGGTGCGCGTATTGTCATTCTCACCGGGGCCGGAATCTCGCAAGAATCTGGCCTTGAAACATTCCGCGATCCCAATGGCATATGGTCCAAGGTGCGCATTGATGATGTGGCCACGCCAGGGGCCTTTGCCGCCGACCCGGCGCGTGTTCATGCGTTTTACAATATGCGCCGCAAACGTGCCGCCACCCTTGATTTAAAGCCCAATGCTGCACACGTCGCTCTCGCCCAGCTTGAACAAAAATGGTCAGGCGGGGTGCTTGTGGTCACCCAGAACGTTGATTCGTTTCATGAACGCGCAGGAACCACCAACCTGATCCATATGCACGGTCGCCATGCTGAGGCCCGGTGTAATGGCTGTGGCCATGTCGTGCCTTGGTCGGGCGATATGTCGACGCAAGATGTGTGTGCTGGCTGTGGCAGCGCGGGTGGACTGCGCCCCAACGTGGTTTGGTTTGGTGAAATGCCCTTAGACATGCCGCGTATTCAAACCGCGCTCTCGAACTGCGATATTTTTATATCCATCGGCACATCGGGCAATGTCTATCCCGCCGCTGGCTTTGTCGCCCTGGTGCGCAAGCTGGGTGGCGTCCATACGGTGGAACTCAATTTGGAACCCTCCGTGGGGGCATCATTGTTTGCCGAGGCGCACTATGGGCCTGCCACTGAAATTGTTCCGCGCTATGTGGAACAGATATTGAAGGGTTCATGACCACTGATGCGGCGAAGGGTTGCTAAAACCGTCACAAAGCCAAGTGTCTAAGTTTGACATATTCATAACAAAATCGGATAGTAAGGCCTCAGTCCAACAACAGGCGCGCCATGAACATCCATCTCACCGGTAAACTTGAAAAATTCGTCAGGGCCAGAGTCGAGTCCGGCGATTACAACAACGCCAGTGAAGTGATGCGTGATGCCGTGCGCTTACTCATCGCCGCAGATGAGGAACGCGCTCTGAAACTTAAGCGCCTGCGTAAAGGCATCGCTGAGGGTCGCAAAGCAATTGCTCAAGGCCGCATGACCACGTTCCGCACCGAGGCTGAGATCGATGCTTTCTTTCGCACGTTATGAAGCCGGTCGGCCTTTCCGAACCGGCGCGCGAACAGCTTCGGAGCATTGGCGATTATACCCGCACCGTTTGGGGCGATAAGCAACGGCGTTCCTATCTCGCCGCGATTGGCGACGCTTTCAAAGCACTGGGCTTGATGCCGAAGATGGGCCAACGCCGAGACGATCTTGCGCGCGGCGTCAGATCAATCCTCAGCGGTCAGCATGTAATCCTGTACGAAGAAAAGCCCGATTTCATCGAAATTCTGCACATCTATCACTCGAGTGAAGACATCGAGAATAAATTTGGCGCTGCCGACGAAACCGAATAAGCCTTCATGCGCACTACGATTAATCCAACCCGGTATGCGAATCCTCCGCCCCGATGTAGCTGATGGGCGGTGCTACCATGCTCCACGCGCCAAATCAGTCTGAAGGATAAATCGCCATGCCCGCGAAACTCGATTCAACTACGCGCGCTGCAGCGCTGAAGAAATTGCCCGCGTGGAAAGAAGTGCCCGGCCGCGATGCCATTACGCGCACATTTGTATTTGCGGATTTTAATCAGGCGTTTGGTTTTATGGGTCGCGTGGCATTGATGGCCGAAAAAATGGATCACCACCCCGAGTGGTTCAACGTGTACAAAACAGTCGAAGTTACCCTTTCGACGCATGATTGCGATGGCCTAAGCGAGAAAGATATTGCGCTGGCCAGGTTTATGGACGCTACGGCAAAGTAGTTTTTATTCCTTAACCAGCGGCGGCGGTGGTTTTTTCAAGGCAGCTTCGCGCAATAAAATATAAAGCGTGGAGATAATAATAATCCCTGCCCCCACGCCGGTCCACATGCTGGGCACTTCGTGGAAAATGAAAAACCCGGTCACGGCCGCCAACAAAATTTGCAAGTAATCAATCGGGTTCATCACCGTAGCTTCGCCGTGGGTGAAAGCCTTGATCATCATGTATTGGCCCACACTGGCGCTGACCCCAATGGCAACCAGTAACGCCCATTGTGAGTTTTGCGGCGTCTCCCACACAAACGCGGCGGGAATGGCGGTGAGCAATGCAGTTCCGGTTCCAAACCACACCATGATCGTAGCAGGCCCATCGACGGCAGCTTGTTGGCGCACAACCGACATGGCCCCGGCGACAGCTAATGCGGCCACCAAGGCTGCCACCGCAGGCAAGCTGATGGGTACTTCAGTGGGCCGCAGCATGACCAGCACACCAATGAAGCCCACCAATGTCGCAACACCACGTCGCCAGCGCACCACTTCGCCCAAAAACATCACCGCGAGCAAAATCATGAACAGCGGGCGCGTGTAACCTAAAGACACTGCCGTGGCTAATTCCAAGTGGGTGGTGGCGTAAAAACCGCAATTCATGCCAATCACGGCGCAAATCACTCGCATGATGTGCAAATCAGGCCGCCCCGTTTTGAAAACGCTAAACCCATAGCGCGCGACGAAGGGCACCACGACGACCAGGCCAAACAAACACCGAAAAAACACCATCTCGGGCGAAGGCAGATCTTGGCCCAAGGCCTTAATCATCACCGACACGCCGGAAAACACGATGGCACTGCCCACCATCCAGACAGCACCCCGCATGTTATCAACCGGCAATGTGGAAGGCGTCGATAACATGAATCAAACCTAGCTTGTGGGGCACCATCGCCCACGCTCAACGAAATAGGCCTTAACCCCCCGAAGGCTCGCCCGCAATGTCGGTTCTCGCAACCCAGATATCCCCAAGACGCCTAACCCATAAACAAGTCTAAATAGTTATGGTAGAATACACCATTAATATGGTAGAAATATATAATCATGAGTTTGAATATCAAAAAACCTGAAACACACCGTCTCGTTCGCAGGTTGGCGAAATTGACAGGTGAAAGCATGACTACGGCTGTCGATACCGCTGTGCGCGAGCGGCTGGCGCGCGTTCATGCGCCACCTTCACCGGATGCTCTTGCGCAGCGCTTACTTGCGATTGGGCAAGATTGTGCAAGCCGTTTAAAAGAACCACACCGCAGCATTGATCATGGCGAGTTCCTGTACGACGAACGCGGATTGCCGAAATGATTATCGACACATCAGCGCTAGTCGCGGTTTTACGTGCCGAGCCAGATGCAGCGCAAATCGCACAAGCACTTGCTGGTGCTCAAGTAAAACAAATGTCGGCTGCGAGTTATTTTGAAACAGCCATCGTCATTGATATGAGCCGCGATCCTGTCGCCAGCCGTCGCGTCAACGAGTTGCTACGTGAAGCCGAGATTAAAATCGCGCCTGTCACCGAGCAACAAGTACTCATCGCGCGCGAGGCATACCGTGATTTTGGCAAGGGCAGTGGGCACCCGGCTGGTTTGAGTTTCGGCGACTGTTTCGCCTATGCTCTGGCAAAAGATAAGGGCGAGCCCTTGCTATTTAAGGGAACCGATTTCGCTCATACTGATATTGAGCCAGCCTTAAAATAAGTTGATCGACAACTTTGCAGAAAATCTCAATGACGCCCCAATCCTCCATCCGCACGCGTAAAAAGCAGCCCGAACCCTTGCGCGGGTTTTTTGGCATTGGGGTTGAGGCCATTAGCAAGTCTTTCAATGTCGGCAATTTGTTTCGCTCGGCCCATGCTTTTGGCGCCAGCTTTGTGTTTACGGTCAATGCGTCTTATCGGCGACGCGACGGCAAACAAACCGACACGTCCGATTCAATGGGCAGCGTGCCGTTTTATAGTTTCCCCACGGTGCCCGAGATGATTTTGCCCCACGGGTGTGTGCTGGTGGGGGTGGAGTTTTTGGAAGATGCGGTTGAGCTGCCCAGCTTTCGTCACCCACGTCAGGCAGCCTATGTGATGGGCCCTGAGCGTAATAGTTTGTCACCAGAAATGTTGGCCAAGTGTGACCATGTCATTCGCATTCCCACCAAATTCTGCCTGAACGTTGGTATCGCAGGCGTGATCGTGATGTATGATCGTATCATCACGCACGGTCGCTTTGCGGAACGACCGTTGTTGCCGGGCGGCCCTAAGCTCAATCCTGAAGAACTCCCGCCGTCCAAATACCGCGCGGCTGCACCGCTGGCGGAAGTTGAATTGGCCGAAAGCGAAGATTAGATAATCAGGCTTGATGCTTGCGCTGGGCGGGCTGGCGACTCACACTCCGGCGTAAAATCGACCAACCATAAGGTGATCATCATGCGCATTATTTTTGCAGCTTTGGCGTTTGGCCTCATCGCGCTGCCTGCAGGCGCACAAGACGTCAAAACACTCATCACCAGTGGCAAATGGACTGCCTATACCTATCAGGAAAACGCCAAGCCGGTGTGCTACATGGAATCAAAGCCAGTGAAGTTTGAAGGCAGCTACAAAAGTCGCGGCGAAGTATTGTTGCAAATCACCAATCGTCCCGCAGAAAAAACCATGGATGTGGTCAGTGTCGTGGCCGGGTATACGTATCAGCCAGACTCAGAGGTTAGCGTTCAAGTG
>JANLSL010000099.1:0-2068 GCA_031362385.1 Alphaproteobacteria bacterium
GCCCTGTACAACGCTGCGCAGTTTGAAACACTCCATCCGCGCGAACGCCATGCGGTTGCTAATTTCGATAATGTCTGTTCGGCGATCCGCAAAGATGTTTGGGCTTTGGAAAAATTTGGGAAAGTTAATTTTGGCGAAGACATCGATTGGGCCGTACGTGTTCTCAAACGTGGTTACAAGATAATTTATGAGCCTTTGGCCGCTGTTATTCATTCACACGATCGGCCGGTCAGCTATGAATACAAACGGACCTATATATGTCACCGCAAGCTTTACAGTTTGTTTGGGCTTGAGCTTGTACCAACGCCGCGCGTTGCGCTGATTGCCTGGTTTCATTGGACGGCGCGCGACGCCTATCATATTTTGCGGCGCGAGCGGCGCCCGTGGGTGATGATTCCCCTGCTATTTAAAACGCCGATTCTCAATTTCTTCCGTATCCTTGGTGTTTTCCAGGGCGAGCGAGATGAGAAGTTCGGCGTTCAGAAATCCGTTAAGGGTGTGTAACGGCCTTGAAAATCCTCCTGACTGTTCATCAATTTTTGCCTCATTATTTTTCAGGAACCGAAATCCTGACCTACAGCGTTGCGCGCGATTTATTGCGCCGCGGGCATGACGTCGCGGTGTTGACGGGCTTTCCCGCCGCCGGGGGCACGACTGATGAACAGCGGTTTGATCAATACGATCTGGATGGCTTGAAGGTTTATCGCTTTCATCATGCCTATGTGCCGATGGGCTGGCAGAAAGTCATCACCGAACTCGACTTCAACAACTGGCTATCGGCAGGATACTTTCACAAAATCATCAATGAGTTTAAGCCCGACCTCGTTCACTTCTTTCACTTTGGCCGCCTCAGCGCAGCCATGATTGATGTGACGATCAATGCCGGTGTACCCGCCTATTACACACCAACAGATTTTTGGTCGCTGTGCCCGCCTGCTCAACTGCTGAGGAATGGCAAAGTGTGCCCGGGCCCATCACGGTTTGGCGGTAATTGTGTAAAACACATCGCCGAACTTTCGCTATGGCCTTACATGAAATGGTTCAACCGCGCAGTGCCTGACTTTGTGGCTGATATTGGCGTGGCACTCACCTCAAAGGGCTGGCTGCCCCCCTACCCGCTTCATAAAGAAGTGCTGGCAACGGGCGGACGCAAGAACTTCATCGTCCCGCGCCTCAACTGGTTGCGCGCCATCATTACACCGACCCAATTGATGACGAATGTGTTGACAACCAATGGCGTCGATCAACGTTTGATCCACCAGTCGGCTTATGGAATTGATATTCCGCGCGAAGGATCACCATTGCCACCGCGTCACCAAAATCAACCATTGACGATTGGTTATATTGGTACGCTAGCGCCACACAAAGGATGCCATGTGCTGATGGAAGCATTCAGCCGCATCGATGATGGACGGGTGCGCTTAAAAGTTTATGGCAACCTGAAAGACTTCCCCGACTATCTTGCAAAACTGAAAACAATCGCCGCCGGGTCTGCTCAGGTTGAATTTTGCGGCACGTTTGCGAATGATAAGATTGCCGATGTTCTGGAAGGCATTGACGTTCTGGTGGTGCCGTCGGTGTGGTACGAAAACACACCCTTGGTCATTTATTCCGCTTTGGCGGCAAAACGCCCGCTCATCGTGTCGGATTTTCCAGGCATGACAGAGGTTGTGAAAAACGAAACCAACGGGCTGGTGTTTCCTGCTTCGAATAGCGAAAAACTATCCCAACACTTGATGCGCTTGCGCGATCAGCCAGATTTCCTCATTGCACTCAGTGAGAATTGTCAGCGCCCCAAATCAATCCCTGAATATGTCGACGAGCTGTTGGACATCTACGCCAGGGAACCACTAATACCACTGAACGAGCGCAATCTCAGCGGCCTTCAGAATATTCCTGTACTGGCTTAGAACGAGCCGCGCTTTATCGGAATCAAGCGGCTCGCTCTACCTATTTGTTGGAGCATCGCTTTTGCCGAAAACCGGAAGGCCACTTTTCGGCGCGATGCTCTAATACCTTTAGAGTTTGCGCGCCAAACACATCCAGTTAATGGTGTCTTCACCGTCGG
>JANLSL010000101.1:0-7800 GCA_031362385.1 Alphaproteobacteria bacterium
GATGTTGCTGCGGGCACAGCAGCATTGCCAACGTCATTGGCGACAACCAATACGGCCACCGCGGCGGTGGAGCTTTCGACCGTGGCTGGAAACACCACCAACAAAGTTCTGCGGTTCACAGGCGCAAATGCTGCCGTGCGCTCAGCGGTGCCTACATTTAATCCTGCCGAACACGCGCGCTATGTGACGTTCGAATGGCGACCAACCTCAGTGCCCAGCACAACGGCAGGCATATCAATCGGGTTGCGCGCGACTTCTACGGATAGAAATATAACAACAACCGTTGGTACTTTCGATGCAGATATTTTTAACACCGTCACCAACGATGGCCTCACCGTTCGCTTTTTTGAAGACGCCGTAACCAACGCCGATGGGGCGACACTTAATCGGATATATATTTGCGACAACGTAAAGTCTGCTTGCGATAACACAGGCGGAAACGGCGGGGCTGGCAACCTTGCGAGCAGTGACGCAGATACCTTCCTCATAACACTCAATCAAGCCTATACCGTCGAAGCTTACGATGATGGCGTGAATGTGTGGGCGCGCATCACCCAGGTGGCGACCCCGACGAATACCGCCGTTGTTTCCTTCGCGGCAGTTCCACCGGCAGTACCACTTGATCAACAAGATTTGGGCGGCAATAACTCAGTCGTGGTGGTCAATTACAGCGACGCAACCGTGGAACTTGATGGGCTTGTCATTGGCCGTGGGTCGATGGCGGTTAACTTCAATACCGCAGATCAAGTTATTAGCACCGTGGCAAGCAGTCATGGAACCGGCACGGGCAACCTTACCCTCGAAGCCTGGGTTCGCCCAACCAGCTTACCGTCAGGAAGCACAAAAGCGACCTTGCTATCGAAATGGATTGACGGTGGCGCAGCAGCCACTGAGGGCTATCGGCTTTACCTTACCAACGGCGGCGCCCTCGCACTTGAGCTTGCTGGTGATGACGCGGCAGGCGGAGTGAATATCGTCACTGCACCCACAATTAACTTTGGTGGCTATAAGGCCGCAGTTGGGCGCTGGGATCACCTCGCTGTATCGTTCAGCAAAACTGAACAAGCAGCGAAGCTGTATCTAAACCGCGAGCTGATTTCGACAATCAGCGTGACAACGTTTGATACGACAGCAGGTATCAATAGCGGGTCTGCTGGTTTTTCGATCGGCGCAGAATGCAACAGTGGCCCGCCATGTAACATGCCCGCTGCGATCACCAATGAATTCGCTGGCGATATCACTGATGTGCGTGTGTGGAATACGTCACGCACCGCAGCGCAGATTTTTGCCAACTACAACCGACGTATTGGGCTGATTACCGTAGACCCTGATTTGATCGTAAATTGGACGCTTGATCCTGATACTGGTGCCAGTTTCACAACACCTGCACCAACCGCAACTACTGCCAGCTCGGCTGGGTTCCCCGGAGTAACGACAGGCAACGCCACCTACATCGGCATTCTCCAACGCCACTTCCCGCCGTTCGCGACGCCAACAATGTGCGCTGTTCCAGCCTTACAACAAGGCGCTGTGGTTGGCCCTTATGAGTGTGATTACCGGTTCACAGCGCAGAGTTCGCCCATCGTCATTCCCGATAATTTGGCATCGCTTTACGTTAAAGCGTGGGGCGGCGGTGGGGGTGGTTACGACGCCTCTGCACTGCTTTACCCAGTATCTGGCAATGGGGGTGGCGCTGGATTTTCCGCGGGTCGAATTCAATATATCAACGGCATTGCAAATCCGATTGCAGCTGCCTTGGGTTTACGGGTTGATGTCGGTGGTGGAGGTGGCGGGTCCAGCGGCAGCAACAATGGTGCGGGCGGCGGCGGCGCTTCGGGGCTTTGGCGCGACGTTGATAGCACGAACACCGTTACTGTGGGCGATTTTGCTGGTGTTACGAGTGGCGGCGGCGGCGGCGCATCTTATGGCGATGACAACCTGGGCCAAGGTGTTGACTGTAGATCATCTGGAGCTTGCGGGCCGGGAGGAGGAGGAGGAGGACCGTTTAACTTTACTTCGCTCGCGCGTGATCAAACGACAAGAGCAGCTGATAGTGCCGACAACACCTGCGGCGGACGCGGCGGCGACAATGTTGCATTTGGCGCGAACCCACCCGACACGACCGATAATAATTGCGAGAGTGGAGGCAGCGACCCCACCACCACTGTAGGTGCTTCGGGCGCAGGAACAGCAGCGGGCGGAGCATCCATTATTGGGGCAGGCGGAGCTGGCTTCGACGGGACAGCGCCTGAAATTGGCGCAGGCGGCGCGGGCGGAGGCGTTCGGGTCAGCGCTATGACGTCAGGCGGTGGCGAGGCCGGTGGTTACGATACGGCAGGCGCTGGCCAGGCCGGAACAACCGATGCCAACGGATCGGGCTTCGGCGCGGGCGGCGGTTCTGGTTTTGCTGACACCGGTGCTTCGGGCGTGGTCGGCGCGGCAGGAAGTGCACTCGTCCCCGGCGGCACGACCGACCCCAACTATGCGCTCGCCACATGCACGATTGTAACATGTCCCACGACAACACCTGGGCGAGGCGGTGAAAGCGGCAGCACGACTGGCAAGACCGGCGCCGTCATCCTCAAATGGTAATGTAGGACTCACCCCATGATCACCCGACGCGACGGTTTGGCTTTGAGTGCGGCGGCGCTTGTTTCGCCTGCGCAGGCCGCAGCACCCTCGTCGCCTAATCGCGCCGTCACGCCCGCCCTGTTCAATGCCTGGATTGCGCTGCGCGGCGGAGAAGATGGCCCGGGATATTGGTATTCTGATGGCTTGGTGCGCGCCATGGGGAGTGGCCGCGTTGACTGCCGCATGATCGGTGTGGAAACGTGGATCACACCCAAAGCACTGCGCACGGCCACCAGCGCTATTTCGATTTCGCGCAAAGTGTATTTCTTTCTCGAGCGCGACAAAGATGTGATTGTCACTGATGCAGCCACCGGCAAACCACGTCGACCCAGTATTTTTTCATATCAGGTGCGCACGTTCACACTGATTGACGGGGCGATTGACTACAAAGTCGAAAGCCATGACACCGTTTCAGCCCGCGTGGGTGGCGCTGGCAGCGTGTACACCGTTCACGCCACCGGCGACCAAGTGCATGTGAATTACGCCATCTTCCGCACTACGTCCAAGGCCGATGGCACCACCACCGCCAGTGGTGAAACATATGACTACTTCGATCATGGCCCGCGCCTGACAGAAATGCACCAGCGCTATCAAGGCACCTGGAGTTCGGGCAATACGGCGGGCAACATGGCCAACTTGATGAACTGGCGTTACCCCAGCTTCGATGCCGTGCCGAATGAATGGCTGAAGGCCCACATTCGCAAAAACGGCCCGCTATGGATGGCGCCGCCCAAAGACATGGCCGAGGTTGAAGCCTTGCGCAAAAGCCCAGCGCTAAAGACAGCGCTGATCCCCGCGTAGAGCGTTTTAGGGCGAAGTGGACTTCGGTTCGCCCGATAAAAACGCGACCAAACAAGACTCTAGAGCGCGACTTCGATTCAATCAAAAGCAATCGCGCTCTAGATGTGAGCAGCGCTTTATCGGAATCAAGCGGCTTGCTCTCACTATATGTTGGAGCATCGCTTATGCCGAAAACCGGAAGGCTACTTTTCGGCGCGATGCTCTAAACCAGCCGCCAACCGCCTTTGACCAGCGGCAAGGTGCGCACACGCGCACCGGTGGCTGCGAAGATTGCATTCGTGAGTGCCGGTGCGGCGGGCGGGAGGCCAGGTTCGCCAATGCCGCCGATTTTGGCACCAGAGTTGATGATCGCCACCTCAACCTCAGGGGCTTGGGCAAGGCGGATCATGTCGTAGCCATCAAAATTACTTTCAACCACAGCACCTTTTTCAATGGTGATTTGGCCAAAGAACGCCGCCGAAAGGCCATAGGTAATGGCACTTTCCATTTGGTGGATCACGCCGTCCGGGAACACTGCCGTTCCGCAATCAACCGCGCACCACACATGATGAATTTTGACGTCCTTGCCGCGCACCGAAACCTCGGCCACTTCCGCAACGATAGAACCAAAGCTTTCCACCATCGCCACGCCCAGGCCGTGGCCTTTGGGAAGAACACGCGTGCCCCACCCCGACATGGCGCAGGCCTTTTCAAGCAGTGCGACATAGCGCGGGTTAGTGGCGTTCTCGATGCGAAATTGAAGGGGGTCTTTATTGGCCGCATGGGCCAGTTCGTCGATCATCGATTCCCCGAAAAACCCATTATGGCTGAATTGCACACTGCGCCAGGCCCCGATGGGCACGGGTAATTCAAGGTCAGCATGGGCGAATTCAATGTTGGGCACGTTATAGGCCTCGCCCTTCATCCAGCCCGACACACGCGTGGGGATTTCAGAAATTCGCTCGGGCATATTACGGCGGATAGAAATGCCCGGCGCTGAATTTTCAGCCATCGCCACCTTCATGGCCACCGGCTTGCCTGCCTTGTCCACGCCACCGCGCAACGTCACCTTGGCGCGCGGACGATAAAATGAATGTCGGGTATCTTCTTCCCGCGACCTGATTATTTTGACTGGCCTGCCCACCATCTCTGAAACAAGAGCCGCTTGCACCGTGTAATCGGTTTGCAGCCGTCGGCCAAAACCGCCACCCAGTTGTGTGGTATAGACCATCACCTTAGCCGGATCGATTTTGAGCGCAGTCGCGACTGCTTTTTGTGTGGTGGTTTGCAATTGCACCGGCGCCCAAATCTCAACCTTGTCCGCTTGCACCCAAGCCGTGGCATTCATAGGCTCCATCGGCGAATGCGACAGGTAGGGCACTTCATACGCCGTGGTGATCGTTTTGGTCGCGGACGCCAAAGCTGCATCAACATCGCCGAGCTTGGGGCCAACGGTTGGGTTTTTGAGGCCATCATCAAGTGCTTTAGAAATTGATGCTTCGTTTTGACTTTCGTTCGCCCCTAAATCCCACACCGGCTGCAAGGCATCCAGCGCCCGGTGCGCAGGCCAATAGCTGTTGGCCAGCACGACGACCGCATTGTCTAACTTCACGACGCGCTCTACGCCCTTGATGGCAAGCGCAGGTTGCTCATCCACACTCTTCAACGTGCCGCCAAAGGTGGGGCACTGGCGAATACTTCCAATCAACATGCCTGGCACATGGGCATCAACGCCGTACGTGGCTGAGCCATCAACCTTCGGCGCGGTATCAAGTCGCTTTTGCGATTTACCAATCAATTTCCAGTCTTTGGCCTCTTTCAATACCACCTCGGTGGGTGGCGGCAGTTTGGCGGCAGCAGCAGCCAACGCGCCATAGGATGCTTGGCGTTTGGACTTATCATGAATGACCACACCGTTTGCAGCTCGCGTTTCATTCAAAGGCACGTTCCATTTTGCGGCTGCGGCTTGGCGCAGCATATCGCGCGCTGTAGCTCCGGCTTTGCGCAAGGCATCAAAACCAGTGGAGATTGAGGATGAGCCGCCTGTTCCAAGCGTGCCGTATTGTGGCAGCGTCGAGGCCATCTCTACTTTAATTTTACTCCAGTCAGCCTCCAACTCCTCGGCGAGCAGCATTGCGATGCCGGTATGGTTGCCCTGCCCCATTTCTGTTTTGGTCGAAATAATGGTGATGGAATTGTCAGAATCGATGCGTACAAATGCGTTGAGATCAACCGCCTTTGGCACCGCTGCCAGAACTTTTTGATCATGCGTCAGTGTTGGCAGCGCAAAGCCCAACATGAAACCACCGCCGGCCAGCGCGCTGACGCGCATCACAGAGCGTCGGGAGAGATCGGGTACAGGTGTCACGGGCGCGATATCTTTTGGCATGGCGGCTTCCCTCATCTCGTCAGTGTGCGGCTATCGTAGGGGTGGGATGGGGGCGCTTCAACGCTTTGTGTGACTTCACGCCGAGTCGCGAGCACCTTAGAGCGAGCCGCGCTTTATCGGAATGAAGCGGCTTGCCCTAACTCTTTGTTTGAGCATCGCTTTTGCCGAAAACCGGAAGGCCACTTTTCGGCGCGATACTCTGGCATGATCCTAAAATTGCTTTAGGATCAAAGGCTTGAGCCATAGCACTGATCTGTGAAAGCTTTGTATTCAACTGGTTCCAATCATCCGAAGAGGCGATAGCGGCCCACAGTGATTCAATTTCGTCGATCAATAATGTGCACGGATCATCACCAGCAAAGTAGCTGTGTTCCAACCGCTCCGGAGAAGCTACTTCGTACGCGCCGAGCAAATTTTTCACAGCTTCAAACTCAGGGACGGCGTACAGCGCGGCGCGCTTGCTTTTGCCGGCGCGTGTCTCACTGAGGCGACCGCCATACCAATCAAAGAACACGTTCTCAAATGGACACTGTGTCGTGTGCATAAAATGATAAATCGCCGAGACGAGTTCGATATCAGCCTCATAGCCCTTTGATACGAGATTCAGGCGCCGGCAAAATGCCGCACCCAGCGCAGGCTCAAATGTTTGTGGAAAAACATTAAGTGCAGCCATCAGATCATCTCGTTCAGCAACCAACAAAAGGCATTCAGCCAGCCGCCCCAAGTTCCACATCAAAGTTTCAGGCTGGCGCCCATAGGCATAAAGCCCGGTATGATCAAAATAAGCTGCCGTGAAATTGGGATCGTAGTGCGGCAAAAAGCGATAAGGCCCGTAATCAAAACTTTCGCCCGTGATATTGATGTTGTCAGTATTCAGCACACCGTGAACAAAGCCCGCCGCCATCCACGCCGCACCGGTATGGGCGACGCGCCGACAGGTCTCAGATAACAGTGCAATAACTCGATCAGCAGGGGCTGCGCTTGATACCTTTTGCCAAACATCTCTGAAATAGTGTTCAAGAACATGATCGACCAGCCGTCGGATTTTTTCACCATCGCGCTCAAAGGCCAAACGCTGGAACGTGCCAATACGAATATGTGAATGGCTGAGGCGTACCAAAACCGCTGAGCGCGTAGGTGAAGGTTCATCGTTACGAGTCAAATCTTCGCCAGTCTCGATCAAACTGAATGTCTTGGAAGTATTCACGCCCAATGCTTCAAGCATGGAGGTGGCCAACACCTCACGCACGCCGCCCTTGAGTGTTAAACGGCCATCGCCTGCGCGCGAATACGGCGTCTGGCCACTCCCCTTCGTGCCCAGATCAAGAATGCGTCCATCAACGGCATCTTTCACTTGCGCGAAGAGAAAACCGCGCCCATCGCCCAGATCGGGGTTATAGGAGCGAAACTGATGACCGTGGTAGCGTAAGCACAGCGGTGGGGCGAAGTTGTCCGGCAGCGGCGCAAAGCGCCCCAGATGATTGACCCACTCTTCATCGGTTAGTGTTTCCATACCCAGCCGCTGGGCCCACACATTATTTCGAAACCGTAGAATGTGGTTGGGGAACCGGGCCGGGAGAACGGGATCAAAAAAGCCTTCGCCGAGGCGCGCGTGGATGGGGGCCGCAGTGTAATGGCTACTGAGCGGCATGAGCAGCTTCAGCTGTGGGCCCAAACAAGCCATCGATGAACGCAGCACTGTCATTCAGTGTCGGGGCATAGCCCCTCAACGGCGCGGCCAGCGCGGCCACGATGCCGATATGACCGACTTTGGCGTAGACAATTTCAGTTACCGTATGCCCGGCCGCCTTCATCGCCGATGCCATGTCGTCGGAATTATGCAAGCCTACCGTCGTGTCAGTGGCCCCATGCAGCAATAAGGTTGGTGGTGCGGGCTGAGCCGCAAACGTCACGGGGCGGGCCACTTGGACATCTTTTAGATGACTAAACACCGTTCGTGTCATTCGAGATTCTAGGGGGTCAAATGAATATGGCCCCGC